>JBEIPV010000067.1:0-16778 GCA_040376855.1 Bacteriovorax sp. | reverse complement strand
TTCTTTGGCAAAAAGAGCGCGGTCTTCAGTCTTTTTAATCGTATCAACATTAGCTCCCAGAAGGGCCACGTTGTGTTCTTTTAAAAAGTTTTCTTCTTCAAGCTCTACGCAAAGGTTAAGTGCAGTCTGGCCTCCCATTGTTGAGAGTACAGCGTCTACTTTTTCTTTGACGATAATTTTTTTGATCGTCTCTTTTGTGATGGGCTCAATATAAGTGCGGGCACACATCTCTGGATCGGTCATGATGGTTGCTGGGTTTGAATTCAGCAGGACAACATCAATTCCTTCTTCTTTGAGAGATTTTAGGGCCTGAGTTCCAGAATAGTCGAACTCTGAAGCCTGTCCGATTTTAATTGGGCCTGAACCGATTAAAAGGATTCTCTTATAAGGAGTCGCCTTTTTTAGACGGTCTAGGAGTTTATTAAAAGGATAAAGTTTTTTTACATCAATCAGAGTGTGAGTTTTAGAATTTAAAAACTCTTTTACTTCGATGAAGAATTCATGAGCATCATGAGGGCCAGGATTGGCTTCAGGGTGAAACTGTACCGATTTTAAGAAATGATCAGTTGTCGCGATCCCTTCAATTGAGTCATCAAATAAAGAAGTGTGTTGAACAAAAAGCTCTTTTTTAAGCGAGTTTTCTACACGCATTTGTTGAAACGATTCAGTTTCAATGGCGTAACCATGGTTTTGAGACGTGATCACAATTTTATTAGTGATATGATCGAGAACCGGGTGGTTGGCCCCACGTTGTCCGAAAGGAAGTTTTAAAATTTTAATTCCTAAAGCGAGGGCGATCAATTGATGGCCTAAGCAGATGGCACGAACGGGAATATTAAGAGTTAAAATATCTTTAACAACGGCAATTTCTTTTGTGAAGTTTCTTGGATCTCCAGGACCGTTTGATAAAAAAATCAGTCTTGGATTGTATTTTTTAATAGTATCTACAGTTGCATTGTGGGGAAGACTCACTAGTGGAACTTTTAAATCCATAAGCTGTGTGATGATCGCTTCTTTAATCCCGTAGTTCATTAGAACAATCGGGTTATCACCTGGGATGTGAACGATAGCATCTTTTTGCGAAACCAGCGGAAGATCATCTGTTATAAGGCGAGCTTTGCTAAATGCTTCAGTACTTGGAGTTGTCGCACTAAATGTTAAAACTGATTTATGTGAAGTTGTTTTTTTGCTGGTTAAGTAACGAACCAACTTTCTGGTATCCACACCTGAAAAAAGTGGGATGTCGATATTTTCTAAGAAGTCATTGTGAGAAAAATTTCTGGCGATTAAGCATGTCGCATGGGATTTTTTCGACTGCATGATTCTTTCATCGACAGCGTAATTCCCAATGTGAGCGTTGGTGAAAATAATATGCTGACCTAAAAAAGAGGGGTCAGTCATCGTTTCTTGATAACCGCTCATTCCGGTGGTGAAAGCGGCCTCTCCCCATATCCCCGTCGTCAGTTCGGAATCAGTTTCATCTCGATTAACAAAGCCTTTAAAAGACGTGCCATCCTCAAAGTGAAGATAGGCCTTTGATTTTTTTAGTTTGAGATTAAAACTTCTCTCCATTAATTCTTCCAATGTTTGAATCGTTATTTAGTAACATGGCCTCAATAATGGCCATTCTCATAGGGATTGAATTTTCAACTTGCAGGTAACCCTTATATAAAGATGATTTGATAAGGGCCGAATCCAGTTCGACGCCAATATTGGCAGGTCCTGGATGAAGAACGGGTACAAGTTTATTTAATTTTTTTAGCAATTCTAAACTCACACCATTTGTTTCAAGGTAGTGATCATTTGAAGTATTTGAATCAGCATGACGCTCTTTTTGAATTCTTAAAAGATAGATGAAGTCACTTCTTCTGACTGTCTCATCTCTATCAGTTAAAAGCTCTACATTGGCCGGCAATGTAGCAGCATCCGGTAAGAATTCTTTCGGGCCGCTTAAAATTATTTTCATTCCATATTGTGGAAGAAGTTTCATTAAAGAGTGGGCCACGCGGGAGTGGATATTGTCCCCGATAATAGAAATCGTTTTTCCTTTTAGATCAGGAGATAATTCTAATAATGTCAGAAGGTCTAAAAGGGCCTGAGTAGGGTGTTCGTTCACACCATCGCCACCATTAACTAACTTAATAGGAGGGGACTCTCTAAACTGACTCAACTGATTTGAGACGCTCGACCTAAACACACAGAGGTCTACCCCTTGATGAAAAAGTGTCAGGAAAGTTTCTTCTAAACTTTCACCTTTTTTTAAACTCGATGTTTCTGCATTGAAGTCTAAATAAAGCCCGCCTAGTCTTCCAATGGCCACTCCAAAAGAATGTTTAGTTCTAGTTGAGTTTTCTAAGAATGACGTCGCGATAATAGGCTTAGGAGTGATTGTATTAAAAGGAGATAGCTGTGGATTATTTTTAAAATGCTGGGAACGAGAGACAAGTACTTCGATCTGTTCAAGAGAAAGATCGTCGATACTTTCAAGTAATGAAGGAAATGAAGCCATTTTCTTCCTTGTTAAGTCTTGTTATGCTAAATTTTAAACATAAAAAAACTCGTTTTTTGGATTTGTAATAGTCTATATAAAGATTGAACCGTTTGAAAAGAATTTTGTGATGAAAAAAATTGATCCTAAAAACCAGCTCCAAATTGAGTCATTATTAAATGAATGTAAGGGGAATCTCTTTGAATTCCTCGTTGCACAATCACTTTCTAAGCGATTTAAGAAGGAAGACCTCTTTTTAATAAGCCTCCCAAGGGATTTTCGCGGGAGACTGCAGTTTTATGAAGAAACGATCCGCGAATTTGACTCGGACCTTCTAAAAAATCTTCCTATCTTAGCAAATAGCGTGGCCGAAAAATTAGAGCAGCACGCCCTTTTTAAAAATAAGAACCATTTTAGTTTTTCGGTGATCGGTAAAATGGTGGCGACAAACGATAACTCTCTTTGGAATGAAACAGACATCGTGGCGATTGAAGAATTGCCTGATGGGCAGACTAAAAAATATTTTATCAGTTTGAAATTAACGAAAGACCACAGCTACACCAATACAAAAAGTGCGGGCATTAAAAGTTTTATTGAAAAATACTTTTCTGCACATGGATCGATGGCGGCCTCTTACCAAAAAAAACTCAATCTCGAAGTCGACGAATCATTTCATATGATGGGCCACAAGCTCTACACAATGATCGACCAGGAATTTACAGGGAGTTTTGATACCCGCTGGAGTCAGGGGCATACTGAGCTTCCAGGTGAGCTGCCACCAGAGATGAAGGAAGTGGTGTATCTCAATTATTCTCGTGTGGCCCAAAAGGTCCGTGAATTTTTAGGTGAGTTACACAAGAAGGATCCTGTGGCGTTTTATCAGTCTTTGCATGCCCTTTGTGGATTTGGAAATGCCGATATCATCCAGGTTCACTGCTTTCACCAGAACGCTCAGTTAAAAGATATATTAATTAAGTCCCATAGTGATTTATTCTCTAATGATCCCGGTGAAATTGCCGTAAAAGAGTTAAATGACAAAGCGAGCTCTTTTGATATCGCTTTTAAAAAATTCGTTTTACAAATTAGAGTTAAGCCAATGAACAAATTTACAACTGCAGCTTATAAAATCAACTGCTCAATAAAAATGAAAGGAGCAGCGACAGATGAATAAGGCCTTATTTCTTGACCGCGATGGTATTTTAAATCTCGATAAAGGTTATGTTTACAAATGGGAAGAACTCATCTGGATGGATGAAGTTTTTGACATGATTAAAATGGCCAATGAGCGCGGTTACAAAGTGATTATTCTCACGAATCAGTCAGGTATTCATCGCGGAATGTACACTCGCGAGGACGTCCATCTTTTGCACCAACAAATGCAAGAGCATTTAGAAAATCTAGGACTACATATTGATGACTGGTTTTACTGTGCTGAAATGGACAGTGAAGACAGAAAACCTCGTCCTGGAATGCTTCTAGCGGCCCAGAAAAAGCATGATATCGACCTGGAAAAATCTTTTATGATAGGCGATAAGGCCACTGACGTTTTTGAAACAGACGGCAGCTTTAAGCGTCCGACCACAATGCTGATACGTGGAAATTATGACCTCACTCATCCGGATATTGGAAACGGTGTTAAAATCTTTAACAATCATACTGAAGTTTTAAATGAGTTGAAAAAAGTATTATGAGCCAAGGCGTTGTCAGACTTGTGATGAAATTTACTTTGCCTGTTGAGTGCAGCAAGTTGTTTGCTTTCATTGGCCGTGCTGAAAATATGGTTTTATACACAGGTTGCTTTCTTATTCCTGGAATAAAAAAATCGACTTCAAGTGATAGTGAGAGAAGAGTAGGAACGAGAGATGCCATTTCAAATACAGATGGCAGCACTCACGACGCTCGCACTGTTGTTTATGATAAAGATGTTCGTTACTCGACTTACTTAGATAATTTCCAGATGATTGGTTTTAAGTCTAAGCTTGCTACTCCGATTGTCGCCTTTAAAGAAGACTGGATTTACACTCGCCAAGGATCATCAACTCATATTGAAAGATCTATTGATATCGTCTATAAAAAAGGCCTTTTTAACTCCTTATTAGTGAAATATTTTATCTACCCACAGCTATACATTTCATTCTTAAAACATCATCAGAACATTGGTAAAGCTTTCGCCTAATCGCTAGACACTATTTTAAGAGTGTCTAAAATTTAGACAGGACCCACTTTGCAATCCCTGAATATCAAAAGGGCCTTTTTGGCATTCTTAATGCAAATACTCTCGTGATTCAATCATCGTGGAGTACATATGAAGGCAACGCTTTTAAGCTTCTTTTTAGTCAATTTGGCATTTAGTGCAAATGCTTATGCACATGACTTAAACTTGAGCTATGCAAAGGATGTAAAGGACGCTGATAAGCAGGTTCTTGAGGCCACGATGGAAGAAGTTTCGGCCCTTCTGCCTCAAAGCTTTAAAAACAATCTTCCTAAAAATATTGAAATTAAGATTGCAAGACTCTCTGATCATACTGTGATTCCAGATGAAGTCTGTAGTGTTGCTTCAGCTCACGCTGATACAAAAGATAAAAATAAAAAGAAGCCTTTCATTTATGGTATGTACCAACAATTAGGAAATTCTTTAACGATCAATACAGCAGTTTTAGGTGAGCTTGCAAAAGGTAAAGAAAAATCAAAACGTATCAATTGTCAGCACAAGTCTCTTTATGATCAAGCGATTGCCACTATCATCCACGAATTAACTCACGCTTATGATTTTAATAGCGGAAGAATTTCCAATTCGATGGAATTTATTAGAAAGGCCGGATTTAAAAAAGGTCTTTTAAAGATTAAAAATAAAAACATTCAAGCGATGAGATCGGCAGATGCCTATGAGCTGGTTAATGTGGCAGAGTCATTCGCTGTTAATATGGAGTATTTTACAATGGACCCTGAGTTCATGTGTAGAAAACCATCAATGTTTGATTTTTACAAACGTCTTCTTGGTGTAGATCCATATCCAAATAGAAACTGTGCCGTCAGCGACATGGTAATGACTTCATCTCAGGTTGGATATATCCCAACTCCGCTTCAAGCAAGCAGAGTTTATAGAATTGATTACTTGTTAGCTTCGGCAGGAAAAGGAATTTCGAGTGGGTTTGGTCACTCAATGTTCAGAATCGTTATGTGTGCCCCTGAGCGTTTTGACCCGATTACAAATAGAACAATTCCAGCAACACCATTTGGTAAAAAATGTTTAGAAGATAGAATGTACCACTTAGTTGTAAGTTACAGGGCCAATATTGATGACGGTAAACTGAACTACATTAAAGGCTTAACAGGTGGATACCCATCAATGCTTTTCATCCTGAGTTTCAGTGATGTTTTAGATGAGTATAACCGTGATGAACTAAGAGATATTATGTCTTACCCGCTAACTCTTTCTGCAAAAGAGCGCGAAGAATTTATCACAAGAGTTAAAGAAGAGCATTGGAACTACAGAGGGGCCTATAAGTTTATCAATAACAACTGTGCTGTAGAAAGTTATGACTTATTAAAAGGTGCTTTAAACAGAGAGCAGTTACAGACAAAATCTTCGGTTACACCAAACGGCGTACTTGAAGACCTTGATAAATTAAACTTTCTTTCTGTGAAAGATGGATCAATTGAAACATTTAAGGCGAAGACTGATCAGATCATTCTTGCTTATAATAAGGCCTATGGTTACAAATTAAAAAGCAGTGAAAAGTCTAACAAAAATGCTGTTTTAGACTTTATCGAAGAAAGTACTACTGCTCAAAGAATGGAGAGATTTAATCAGTTTATGAAAACAGCTGTTCCTAAGAGTGACTTAAATGCTGAAGTCAGCTTCTTAAAAGAGCGCCTGGTTGCCACTTCATCGTTCTCGGTTATGGAGCAACAGATTATCAGGACTCTTGCACTTAAATACAGAAAACAAGCGGCCGATATGTTCATGAACACAAAAGATGAAAAAATTCTGGAAATGATTAAAGAGACAGGTGCAGCTTTTACTCAGAACTTCACTGACCTTGCTGGAACTGGTTATGGGATCCCTTTAAGCGAAGAAATGGTTTCAACGGAAGATCTAACTGAAAAAGCAGCAGCGGCCGGAGAGACGATGGCCAAAGCTGAAAAGTTTTTAAGAGAGATGATGCCTAATGAATTTGCAACACTTGAAGGAATTAATAAGAGTATCGCCGTCTATAACAAACAATCTCTGGCCGTAAGAAAAGAATTTAGATTAAAACTTGAACTTTATGTTAACCAGGTTTTAAAGAATCTTACTCGCGACAGCTTCACAAGAGAGATTATGTTGAAAGCGGCCGATGGAGATACTGAGAGTCTTGTAAAAGTGAGAGAGTTAATGGGTAAGGATCTGGTAACTGAAAAAGAAATCCTTGATTCGAAACTAGTAAAATTAATCAACGAATTAGTATAATCAAAAAAAAGGGCAGGTGAGAAACCTGCCCTTTATCAATTTAACCATTTCATTCTTCTTTTAAATTTTTCGGCATATCATATGTCGAAAAAAGTCATAATGGGTATTACTAAAAAAGTGATGAAGTATGGAATCTGAATCTTATTCAAAAATATTGGTAAAAACCTGAAAGAAGTTTTTGGCCTTTGCCATTAAACTTACTTGTCCTTTTTCAAGACGAGTAATTTCTCTAAACTCACGCTCAGTATAATCAAGAAGAACGACAATCGCTTCTGTCGTCGTCAATGAATTATCATGATCCATAAGTGCCTTAACACGTTCTCGTAATTCAGTCGACATTGTTTTGTGTGAGATATACTGCTTGCATTCGGCCACTAATTTTAATGCCTGTGTTTTTCTTTGATAAAGCTTTTGAGCTTCACTTACCGGCACCAAAGTCAAAAATACTTCTGATGCTGAATTAGCTTGTGGTGAAACCTTCATGTTCTAGCTCCTGATTTATTATTCTGATTCTTATATATTAAAAAAAATGTTAGTGCTCGTTCTTTGAACGTAAGCACCCGTTTATGAAATTAATCATAAAAACTTTCTTTTTCACTAAGGTAAAATCGAAAAAAAAGAGCTATGGTCATATATCAATTCATAGCTTTTTTTAGACAGAAAACTCTTTTGCTAAGAAATCTTATTCTCTAAAATAATCATTTTGCGATATTGTGGTGTTTATGGAAAATTAAGCAAACACTTTTATAGTTAAAGGGTAATGATAAATTCCGGCCCGTCTTTATGATTAACAAGTCTTATTTCGCCTAAATGGCCTTCAATAATATTCTTACAAAAAGAAAGTCCAAGCCCAGAGTTAGATTCTTTTTCTTTGGTTGAAATAAAAGGATTAAAAATCTTGTGCTGAATATCGCTTGGTACAGTGGGACCTGTATTTTTAAAGCTAATCTCTACTTTTTTACCAGAGTTTTTCGCCGTGACTTTGATCATGTCAGTCATTTTGTTATTCAGTCGATTCTGAGAAATTGCTTCAACTGCATTAGTTGTTAAATTATTAAAGACCTGATAAATAAGGTCTTCGTTGGCCATCAAATCTTTGCTGTCGTGATCAATGAACGCAAATTGGATATTATAAATTTCGAAAAAGTCTCTAAAGTCCTTTTCAATTTCATAAAAAATATCCTTAAGTTTAAATGGCCTGAAGCTATGACTAAAGACTTCTGAATGGCTCAGCATAAGCTCTACGTTCAGGATAATATTATTGACTCGTTTTAAGTCCTGATCATGGATGGGAGAAGAGTTAATTAAGCGATTAATAGGTTTTTTGATTTCATGAAAGACGTATGAAGACTGTTTGCCGATGTTCGCAAATCGCTCCTGCATATCATAGAGAGCTTGCTTTTTTTTGGTCACTACAAAGTAGATGGCAACAGAGAGGATGTAGACAATAAAAGTCCCTGCTGTGATATCTGGCTTAAGGCTCATTCCTGTTTTGACATACTCAGGCTCTGCCGAAAGTAAAATCCCATAATAATTTAAGGTAATCCCGGTTGCCATGAGAAGAATATAGATCTTACGTGAGAAATTAAAAAAGATACTTATGGTCAAATACACTTCCCAAAAACTAAAACAGTAAGTGAAGTGGATCATGACCATGCCGTAGAAACCATAGATGAGCATCACGAACATATCTAAAATCGGCCATAGATTAACGTAAATTTTGAAGTAGGTCATGAATATCGAAACGGCAAGTGTTACAACAACGAGTGACTTGACTGCAATATATAAAGGAGTTATTTCAAGGCCAAATTGTTGAAAGTCCCAGAAGATTACTCCTAGGACAATGGCGAGAATTAAAATTTGCAGGATGATGTTTGCTTTAATATCCTGTGAAGTTGATTTGGGAATCCATGCTTCATTTACAATTTCGTTGATTTGGTTTTTGAATGAATTAAGCAGGTGATGACTTGTTTTGATTGCGTTCAATTTAACCTCAAGATTCATTAATAACTTTTAAAGTGTAAGAATATAAATTATCATTTAATTTTTCCAATGAGATTATGATGCCAAGAATTCTGATAGTTGACGATAGTAAAAATCAATTGAGTTACCTCGAAGGACTTTTAATATCTGACTTTGATGTCAGTTTGGCCAGCAATGCGGTCAAGGCGACTCAGATGATTGAGAGTTTGAAAATTGATCTGCTGATTCTGGATATTCATATGCCGGTCATTAGTGGTCTAGATTTTTTGAAGCAATCTAAAGAAATGGGACGTATTCTTCCGAAAACAATTATTTTTAGCGCAGACAATGATACTAATACTAGAATTAGTTCCTTGGAATTAGGAGTGATCGACTTTCTCAATACTCAAATGACGGCCAAAGAAATCTTTCTTCGTGTAAGAAATCATGTGCAAAAAAGTGAAACCAATATCATCACTTATAAAAATATAAAGATGAACACTTCGACTTTAGATGTATTTATTAATGATCAAAAAATTGATTTCACATTAATTGAATTTAAAATTTTCAGAGTTCTTATGGATTCATCTGAGACGTTGATGGACCGCGAGACCTTAAAAGTTCAAGTTTGGGGAAAGCAGGTTGTGGTTCTAAGTAAAACGCTGACAACTCATCTGGCCAATATGCGAGCAAAAATCATCACGTTTGGTTACGATATCAAATCTGTCAAAAATGAAGGCGTAATGCTAAAGAGTGTAAAGTAGAATCACGACACTTAATTAGTGAGAAAGAATGAATTCACTCGCTTCAAGTAAAACATCTACCGACTCATCATCTGAAAGAGAAGAATCAATATTTTTTACGATGGCGATTTTTTCTCCAAGAAATAGAGTGATGTAACCTGATTGATTGTAGTCTTGAATGTCCGCTAGTATTTTACGTGCTTCTTTTCTTTGTGCATCAGATGTTGAAAAAACTGAAATTTCAGAAGTAACTGATGTAATCGCTGTCGAATAAACAACTTCTACAGCAAGTGATACTGTCGTCTTTGAAGTGGCTTCCAGTGCAAAAGTTGATTGGGCCATAACTAAGAAAGTAAGTGCCAATACCATTTTTTTCATTTCAATCCCCTTAAGATCACTGTTTTTAATTTAGAAGCTTCTAACATATTCTCTACAGAAGAGCAGCGAGGCCCTGTAAAATTTATCCTTTCTTCTGAAATCCGAAAATCCTGCTCATCATTTTAAGTCTTTTCTGCTATTTATTGCCTATGAACGAAGAAGTTAAAAGGCCTAAGTGGCCAGTTGTATTCAATATCATTGGGAAGATTATTCTGCTCATGTGGGTACTATTGGCATTGTACGGGGTTTACCTTTTAAAACCTTTTATTGGATCTATGTACTCAATTGCTAAAATTCCCAGAACTTATTTTGAGATAAAAATAAAAGACTCCAGAGCTATTTACAAACAAGTCACTACAATGCCAGGTGACTGGGTGCCTTTGAATAAAATTTCAAAACGCCTGAGGGGAGCAATTATTTCAAGCGAAGACGGGAAGTTTTATACTCATCCTGGTTACGATATTGAAGAGCTTCAGGATGCCATTAACGACGGTGTGGTGAAGCGTAAGAAGAAAGTCCGTGGCGCTTCAACTATTACTCAACAGCTGATTAAAAATCTTTATTTTCAAACCGACCGCAGCCTTTGGAGAAAAACCAAGGAAATGGCACTGACTCTTTGGATTGAAGACAAGGTCGAAAAAGACAGAATTCTGGAAACTTACTTAAATGTTATTGAATATGGCGACAATCTTTTTGGGATCAAAGATGCGGCCAAGTATTATTTTAAGAAAGACCCGGCCCATTTGAACGCCCGCGAAAGCGCTTTCCTTGCGATGCTTTTGCCAAGCCCAAAAAGATACGCTCAGTCGTTTAGAAAAAAAGAATTAACTCCTTTTGCCACGAGAATTATCAATTCTATTCTTTTGAAAATGCAGCAAGGGGGATATATTGGAACAGAAGAATACTACCAAAGTTTAGACAGCCGTTTTTCATGGGAGAAATATGTCGAACCTCAATCCCCAGCAGAAGAAGCCAGTGAAATTGAAAGTTATGATCTCAGAGACCTTTGATCCCTGGTTTAACTTAGCAACTGAAGACTTCATTTTCCGAGACATGGACCCTGAGACAAAGACACTCTTTTTATGGAGAAACGATAAAACGGTCGTTATCGGGCGTTTTCAAAATCCATGGACTGAATGCAACACTCAAAAAATGGAAGAAAACAATATCAAGCTTGCTCGTAGGCAAAGCGGTGGTGGCGCGGTTTTCCACGATCTGGGGAATACCAACTTTACTTTTTTATCAGATAAGCTCTCTTTTGATAAGGCCGCTAATAACAAAATTATTACTAACGCTCTAGCTACTTTTGGTTTAAAGGCAGTGCCTTCAGGACGAAACGATATCCTTGTAGATACGGGCGATGGCGAAAAGAAAATTTCAGGAAGTGCTTTTAAAGAAACTAAAGACCGCTCTTTTCATCATGGGACTCTTCTGATTAATGCCGACATGTCGCAACTAGGGCTTTATTTAAATCCTAATATTAAGAAACTTCAGTCAAAAGGCATAACTTCTGTGCGAGCAAGAGTGGCGAATTTGCAGGATTTAGTTGCTGAAATTAACCACGATATCTTGTGTGAGAGAATTATTCAGTCCTTCTTTGATTATTATGAAAGCAGTTGCCCGATTGAAATCTTAGATCAGGAATATTTAAAAACGATTCCACAATTAAATGAGTATTTTGAAAAACTGAGCGACTGGAACTGGCGTTTTGGTGAAGCCCCGCAATTTAATCATCAAATGACCGAGCGTTTTGATTGGGGAATGATGGAAGTCCACCTTGATGTGCACAAAGCAGTTGTTGAAAAAGCACAGATCTTTTCTGATTCTCTTCACCCAGAAATGATTGAACATCTTATGGCCTCTTTAACTAAGATTCCCTATACTAGGGAAGCATTCCAGGCTGCCATTCAAAAAGTTGTTCTTGATCTGCCCATGATTAAGGATTACCTCAATGAGTTTCAAGAATGGATTGTGAAAGAAATTAGTTAATTCACCTCTTCAACAAAATTAAAATTTATGAGAAACACGAAGTTTCACGACCACGCAAAATTTATTTGGCGGACTTTTTTAAAAGACCGCTGGATCACCTATTCACTGGGAGCATTTTCAGTTCTCCTGACAAACTTGATGCAAATTCTCGCACCAAAAAATATCGGATGGATTGTCGATTTTTTTGCACACAAACCTGTGCCAGCTTTCCTGACTGGTGCTAACGATAAAGAAACTTTTCTTTATCTGTTTATCATCCTGGTTGTTTCTAGAATCCTGATTAACATTTTTCGCTTTATGTGGAGGGTGACACTTGGCCGCCAGACTCATTATGCGGCCGCAGATTTAAGACGTGATGTATGGGAGCATGTGCGCTTCTTTAAAAAGGAAGACCTTGATCGCAAATTCACCAAAGGCGTTTTAATGAGTGCTTCGGCCTCAGACAGCTTGAGTGCCCGTTTTGTTTTTGGGTTTACACTGGTTGCGATTTTTGATGTGGCCTTTTTAGGATTATTTACATTTATCACTATGGCCTATATTCACGTGCCAATGGCCTTAATGTCATTTGTGATTTTGTTGTTTGTGCCGATTTTTGTTAGAAAACTTTCGAAAAAAGAAGTGGAACAATACCGCTTGATTCAAGATACCTTGTCTCACTTTAACGATTTATCATCTCAGGCCGTCTCAACGATTAAACTTCAACGTTTGACTCAGACCGGACCTTTTTGGGAACGTCGTCTGATGAATGTGGCCGATACACATAGAGGGCAACGTCTAAAAGGAATCGGACTTTCATTATTGTACATTCCGGTCATGGGTGTCGCTGCGATTGTCTCTTATATCGTGCTCTTTGTGATGGGAATTTATTTTACTTTCAACGGCAAAATGAGTGTCGGTGAATTTATTTCGATGCAAGGATTAATCTTTCTTTTGCATGATCCTCTAATGTCGCTGGGATTCATTATCTCGGAATGGAAAAAAGGCTTCACGGCGCTTGAGCGTCTATCAGAAATTTATCAACACGAAAAAGAGCAGTTTTTATTAAATGAAGGTGGACCTCTTGTTGAGACAAGTGACGGTGCGGTTTTAGATGTTAAAAATTTAAGTTTTACTTTTAAAGATTCAGCTCCGCTATTTCAGGAGTTAAGTTTTAAACTTAAAAAAGGTGAGCGCTTAGGGATTACCGGTGCCATTGGAGCAGGGAAGACGACTCTCATTTCGATTTTAACCGGATTAGAAAGACACAATGGTGGTGAAGTTCATTTTCTTGGAAAACCTTTTTCAGCATACAGTCACCACGACTTAAGAAATTATATTGGGCATGTTCATCAGAAGGCCTTTTTATTTGCTGACTCTATCCGTGTTAACGTTACGATGGACAGGGAGATGAGCGATGAAGAGGTTTGGAAATTTTTAGACCTGGCAGGTCTTAAAGAAGACGTAGAGAGCTTTCCTAATAAATTGCAGACTCAGCTTGGGGAATGGGGGATCAATCTCTCTGGTGGACAAAAGCAACGCCTGACGCTGGCACGAGCTCTGGCACGCAAACCAAAACTTTTATTTCTGGATGATTGCCTAAGTGCTGTCGACACTATTACAGAAGAGCGCATTTTAAAGAATCTTGATCAGCATCTAAAAGATGTGACACTGGTGTGGGTGGCCCACCGTAAGTCGACATTGAAATACTGCAATCATACATTCGAGCTTAGGACTCTAAACTAATGGTTAAAAAATTTAAAAACATATTCAGAAAGAAAAACGCTAACCGTATTTCACCGGATCAGATGGCCTTGCATCAGACGGCCTATCTTATGGCCGATGACCAGGATGAATCGCAGGTTGGTGAAAAGGGAATGGCCGATGCCAAGTCTTTAAGTATTTTGTATTCATACGCAAGGCCTTTTCGCTTACAGATTTTATTTGCCCTTTCACTTATTTTTATCAGCTCAATCCTGGCGATCTATTCATCAAAACTGATGGGAGATTTACTGGAAAAAGGATTGATCGGCCGTGATATGAATAAGTCGATCATGTATGCCACGGCGATTGTCTTACTTGAAATCGGAAGTATCTTTTTTATTTGGACAGGAAGAAAGCGCCTGGCCGTTTCAGCTTCCAGAGTTATTTTCAATGTGAGAAAGAATCTCTTCTCTAAACTGCAGGACCTTCCGATGCAGTATTACGACCGCCAGCCTCAAGGACGTATCGTCACTCGTGTCACTCATGACGTCGAAGGAATCGAAGAGTTTTTTACATCTAGCTTAGGAAACTTAATTTCTGCAGGTATGATGACTGTTCTGGCCGTCGGGGCCATGATTGTGTCCAATCAAAAACTGGGAATCGTCATGACATTGTCGATCATCCCATCTCTTATTTTAATTTTTAAGACTAAAGATTTTTTAAGAACATCCAACCGTCGCGTTTCGAAATTCTCTTCGGCCATCAATGCTAAACTCTCAGAGTACTTAAATGGTCTGGAGACTATTAGAAGTTATGGATTGGAAAAATGGTCGATGACCAACTACGCGCGTACATGTGATGACTACTTGTTTGCTCAGTTAAAAGGAAACTTACTTTTCTCATGGAGCATGCCACTCGTGTCGTTTTGTGCAACCATCCCGCTTATCGGGTTGGTATGGTACGGTGGAAATGGAGTTTTGACGGGTGTTTACTCAGTTGGACTCTTTGTTTCTTTTGTTCGTTACTATGAAAGATTTTTCAGCCCAATGATGCTGTTATCAAGAGAAATCCATGTCGTTCAGCAGGCCTTTACTAGCACTGAGCGAGTAATGGGATTTTTAAATGAGCCTGATGAAGATAAGACTTTAATGAATAATGGAAAAATGATTACAACATCACTTGATGGCGACATCAAGTTTGAAAACGTTTTCATGCAGTACGGAGAAGGTGATTGGGTTTTAAAAGACTTAAACTTTCATATTAAGGCAGGAGAAAAAATCGGGTTAGTGGGGAAAACCGGTTGTGGGAAAAGCTCAACTGTCGCACTCTTATCAAGACTCTACGAATACCAGCAAGGTGAGATCTTTGTTGATGACATCCCTATCAGAAATTTTGATCGACACAATCTTCGAGATAAGATTGGTTTTGTTTCTCAGGATGCGATTATCTTTAAAGGGACGCTAAGAGAGAATCTTTCATGTGATGAAACGCAGACGGATCAGTATTTAATTGATGCGGCCAAGACTACTGGTTTGGTAAAGGCACTTGCTAAAGAAGGCTTTAATCTTGATATGTCGATCTTAGAAGGTGGTTTAAATTTGAGTGTCGGACAACGTCAGCTCATTAGTTTGACTCGCGTATTATTAAAGAACCCTTCAATCTTAATTCTCGATGAGGCCACGGCCAATATCGATCCGTATTACGAAGAAATTATCCATGAGGCCGTCATGAAAATGATGGATGGCCGCACATGTTTGATGATTGCCCATAGGCTTGAGACTCTCAAACAGTGTGACCGTATTCTAGTCTTTAATGAGGGGGCCCTTGTTGAGGAAGGTTCTTTATCTGAGTTAATGACTCAGGGGAATTACTTCTACAAATTACACCATGCTCAGGCGGTTCATTAGTTTCATATTTCTTTTTTTTCATCTTCGGATAAACTAAAATGACTATGAAATTTAAAAATTCTGAAATTAGTGCCCTGATGGAAAAAAACTTATCGAGCGATCAATTGGCGAAGGCCTTTGATGAATTGCTTTCAAAAGAGCGCTCTGAGTTTAGGGAAATTAAAAAAGAGTATGAACGCTTAAGTGTCATCATCAATTTAATTCCCAATACTATTTCATGGGTCAACAGTGATATGACTTATTTTGGTGTCAATAAAGCACTGGCCGATAGCTGCAATGTAACGCCGGCGGATTTTATCGGAAAGACGATTGGCTTTCATACTAAAGAGCGTTTTTTCTATGAATTTGTCACAGAACTTTTCAGGTCAAAAAGCGACACTATTTACCGCGAACTCGAAGCGCGCATCAGCGGAGTGGACAGGACTTATCTGGTGTCCGGAACTAAACTGGAAGATAAAGAAAAGGCCGTCGTTATTGGAATCGATATTACGGAGCTTACAAATCTAAAAGACCACGTTTCATTCACTGAAAAACTGGCCAATTTAGGGGAGATGTTTGCTGGGATTCTTCACGATATTAATAACCCTTTAATGATGATTGAAGGGACTGCTAAGCGTATTAAAAAACGTGTGACAGATGAAGAGGTCATAGAGCTTTTAAGTAAGATCGAAATGAGCTCGCAAAAAATTTCTAAAATTGTAAAAGGTGTAAAAATCTATATCAGACAAGACGCTCAGGAACCGGCCGTGATGGAAAATCTGGGGAGTATTATTGATGATGCCCTGGTTATTTGTGAGCATAAATTAAAAGAAAATATGGTGGCAGTGTCACTCGATCCTGCTTTAAATAAAATCGAAATTCCTTGTCACTTCACTCAAATTTTTCAAGTGTTCGTGAACCTGATTTCCAATTCAGTGGATGCCATCAGCACTCTACAGGAAAAATCTATTGAAATTACGGCCAGTGAAAAAAACGGCAAGTATGTCATCCGCTTTCAGGATTCTGGACCTGGGATCCCAGTGGATTATCAGGAAAAAATCTTCAATGCTTTTTTTACGACTAAAGATAGAGGAGTAGGTTCAGGCCTGGGTCTTTCTTTATGCAGAAAAATCCTTGAGGCCCACGGAGGAAGTCTCGCTATCGATAATAGCGCTCCTCACACGACATTTATTATTGAA
>JBEIPV010000221.1:0-2354 GCA_040376855.1 Bacteriovorax sp. | reverse complement strand
GCTCCTTCCGGCGTCGGAAGGTTAGGCGAAGGCAGCACCCATGGAAGTCCTGTATCAGTCCAGTACATTGAGCGCTTCCAATTTTTCATTGGGATAACTTCAAGGTTACAGTTTGTATTTAAAACTTTTTGTCCGAATAATCCCACTTCTCCCATTGTTAAAGAGTGGCGTTGAGGGATTGGGTAGCGTCCAACGAAAGATTCATATCCTGGTTTTAGGATTGTCCCTTCGATCATGTCTCCACCAACTGGATTTGGGCGATCTAGAACCACAAGCTTAATATCTCTGCCTACACACTTTTCCATGATTAATGAAAGAGTAGAGATGTAAGTGTAAACGCGAGTTCCTACATCTTGAAGATCGATGATTAATGTATCTAATCCTTCTAACATTTCGTCAGTTGGAGTTCTTGTTTCTGAATAAAGTGAGTACACCGGGATTTTAAAAAATGGGTGAACGTAGTGGGCCGTCTCCATCATATTGTCTTGCACGTCTGTTACAAAACCGTGCTGAGGTCCAAAAAGTTTTTTAAGGCGTGAACCAAAAAGCTTTTGTAATAGGACAACTCCAGTATTGAACTGTGAATCGATCGAAGCACTATGGCAAAGGTATCCGATGTTTCCTTTAATGCTCTCTTGAAGAGATTTTTCTGCGATTAAGCGCTCAAGACCCGTCACAACTTTTGTCATAATTACTTCCTAGATTCCTTTCGAGGTATATAAATTTATCTCTTAATTTTGTGTGTGAGGGGAATTTTTGTAAAGCTAAAAGAATTTAGACTATACCGAAGGCCGCTTTTATTTTACGTTTTAGTCATGATTGTTAGGAATTTTCATAAAACAGATACCAAAACTTTAATTGAACTCTTTAGAGAGACGGTTCATAGAGTTTGTTGTGCCGATTATTCACTTGAGCAGCTCAAGGCCTGGGCGCCGGATTTTATTGATGCGTCTGTTTGGGAGAGTCGCTTTGAAAAAAGTTATACTTTAGTGGCCGAAGAAAATGGTGTTGCTTTAGGTTTTGCTAATCTGGAAAACGATGGAAACATCGATATGTTTTACGTCAACGCTCAGACTCAGGGAAAAGGCGTCGGGAAAACTCTATTAAGGCATTTAGAAAAACATGCAAAAGACCTGAAATTAGAGAAAATCACTAGCGATGTGAGTTTGACGGCAAGAAATTTTTTTCAGCATTCCGGTTTTCTCACTGATGAGGAATACGTTAAGGTCAGGAATGGTGTTGAGTTTAAAAATACGCTCATGTCAAAAAGACTTTCTTATTGAAATTTTTAAGCGTTTTGTTAGAATAAAAACTGGTGGGGGGATGTTGAATCTGCTTGCAGGCTTTTTTTAGATTCCCCCCACCAGAAAACTACTCGAATTCTCGCTAAGCTTTTTTAAGCGATGTATCACCTAAAAATTCACTTTTCTTTCACCGTTGTTTGTTTCAGTAAGATTTTTTTCTATTTTGAAAGAGAATATTTATTTAAAAAGGCCCTGATGCGCTGACGAAAATGAATGGGAATTCTAAACTTACGTTGTAAAGATCTGCTCAAAAAGTTACTATTTCATTGAGACACACACTCACAAACACACACAAGGATGGAACATGAAGCAATATCACGATCTGATGGAGCACGTTCTTAAAAATGGCGCGAAAAAAGAAGACCGCACAGGAACAGGAACTCTTTCTGTTTTCGGTTACCAAGCTAGATACAATCTGGCAGAAGGTTTTCCGCTAGTCACAACAAAAAAACTTCACTTGAAATCAATCATTCATGAATTGTTATGGTTCCTTCAAGGTGAAACCAATATTAAATATCTAAAAGATAACGGCGTCTCTATTTGGGATGAATGGGCGGATGAAGATGGAAATCTTGGCCCGGTATATGGATCTCAATGGAGAAGCTGGCACGGGGCCAATGGTGAGACGATCGATCAGATCACAACTGTTGTGAACCAGATTAAAAAGAATCCGGATTCAAGACGTTTAATCGTTTCTGCATGGAACGTCGCTGAGATCGAAAAGATGGCACTTCCTCCATGTCACGCTTTTTTCCAATTCTACGTAGCTGATGGAAAACTTTCATGTCAGTTATACCAAAGATCAGCGGATATCTTTTTAGGTGTTCCGTTTAACATAGCTTCATACGCACTTCTGACTATGATGATGGCACAGGTGACTGGGCTTGGTTATGGTGACTTCGTTCATACAATGGGTGACGCTCACTTGTATTCAAATCACATTGAGCAAGCGAAGCTTCAACTTTCTCGCGACTTTAGAATGCTTCCACAGATGAAGTTAAACCCTGATGTTAAAAATATTTTTGATTTCAAATTTGAAGACTTTAAATT
>JBEIPV010000050.1:0-21702 GCA_040376855.1 Bacteriovorax sp. | reverse complement strand
GCTCCAAGAAGCGGGTATCTAATCAGGGTATCAATTGCCCAGAGAATTCCGGCCAGAATGACGAAAACTATTCCTAACATAAAATGGGTTTCCGAAGATCAAAAATCGTATTATTATCTAGTGAGTAAATTTAGATCAATGGATGCGTTCATGCAATTAAATCTTCACCAAACACACCATGAAATTGCGGATTTCGAAGGTATTTTTAAGTACCTTACAACCACATTTCAGCAGGGAAACCTTGAAGGACTTCACATCTTTCCTGAGCTTTTTCTTACAGGGTACCCTTTGCAGGATCTGCCTCTAAAAAAGACGTTTATTGACGACTATCAGGCCTTTTTGGAAGATCTATCAGTTTGGTCAGAGCGCCAATTAAAGAGTAAAGGCCCATTGGCACTGCTATTTGGTGGCCTACGCTATGAATTTGATACACTGGGATGGCCTTCGCACATCGAAAACGTGATGTACATTCTTGAGCCAGGCAAAAAGCTGCGTGTGCTCTACACTAAACAACTTCTTCCTAACTATGACATTTACGAAGAGAAAAAATATTTCACACCCGGGACTCAGCCACAGGTTTTCAGCTTTGGCGGAAAGAACTTTGGACTGCTTATCTGTGAAGATATTTGGTTTTCTCACTTGCATGAAATTGATCCGGTAGAACAACTAAAATCTCATGCAACAAAAATTGATGCTGTCATCGCCATCAATGCCAGCCCTTACCACCTGGGAAAAGTCGACACCAGAGTGAATCGCGCTCTTGAAATTTCTCAATTTTTAGAAGTGCCCTTTATTTACGTCAACCGCGTTGGCGCTGAAGATGAAATCCTTTTTGACGGACACAGTTTTGTGGTCGACGGAAATGCTGTGACGAACATGGCCGCAGGTTTTAAGGCGCAAGTTTTACATGTAGATCTACCGAGCTTTAAGGCCCCTGAAAAACAAAATATCAGGGCCTACCATTCTTCGACGAATAGCTGGTCGACGATTTTCTCTACCCGACTTTCAAGCGACACACTCACTCTTCAGCCAATGGGTGAAGATGGATGCCGTGAAGTTCTCGACGCTCTTTTACTAGGGATTCGCGATTACTCAGAAAAAAATGGATTAAAAAAATTCAGCATCGCTTTATCCGGTGGAATGGATTCAGCACTTGTTCTGGCGATCTTAAAAGTTCTGCAAAAAACATTTCCAATTGAAATTGAAGCGATCTTTATGCCAGGATTTTTTTCCAGCTCAGTGAGTTTTGATTTGTCTTATGATCTTTGCCGAAATCTGGGAGTCAAACTGACGACTATGCCGATCAAGTTTATCCACTCAACAATCAGAACGGCCTACCGAGATAATTTTGGCAATGAACTAAAAGGTCTTGCTGATGAAAATATCCAGAGTCGTCTGCGTGGTGCCTTGATTTACATGCGCTCTAACGACATGAACTCGGCCGTTTTAAACACTTCCAACAAGTCGGAGCTCTCAGTGGGCTACTCGACTATTTATGGAGATTCTGTAGGCGCCCTGTCGGTTCTGGGAGATTTGTTTAAAGTGGAAGTCTTCGAGCTTGCTCATTACATCAACAAGCATCACGGCAACCTGATCCCGGCCGATATTATCTCCAGACCTCCAAGTGCTGAACTTCGTGAGGATCAGGAAGACTCACAAAGCCTTCCGCCCTACGATCGCCTGGATCCTATCCTTGAAGCGCTCTTGTCATCGCGTTTTTCACCTCAGGATTTGATCAAGCGAGGCCATAAACAGGATGAAGTTTTGAAAGTTTATCAACTTTTATCAAAATCAGAGTATAAACGAAAACAATTTTGCCCTATAATAAAAGTGAAACCAAAAAGTTTTGGCTTCGGGCACAGAGTGCCTATTAGTAAAAAAATGCTTTAACCATTTCCATAGGAGTTCAACGTGAACAAGAAACAATTACTGCAATCATTCCAAGACCTGAAAAAGGAAATTGAAATCCTAAGAAAAAAACACCTGGTACAAGGTTTAGTTGATAAATTCCACGCTGAAAAAAGAGTTCTTGAAAAAAGAATCGAAAAAACAGTTGTTGATGAAGTGAAGAAAGCAAAAAAATTCATGACAGAACAAAAGAAAGAATTAAATAAGATTCAGAAAAAAGTTGAAGCAGCAATCTCTAAGAGACAATCAGCTTCAAAGAAAAAGTCTGCTAAAAAAGCGACGAAAAAAGTTTCTAAAGCGGTAAAATCAACTGCTAAAAAAGCAACGAAGAAAGTTTCAAAGAAATAGTTTTTGATTTTTTAGAAGTCTCTGTTTTAAACGGCAGAGACTTCTTCTCTATAAGGCTTCCAATTCCCCTGCCACAGATTCATCGTACCAGTCAAAAGCGCTCTATTTTCTTTATCGACCTTAATCTGCACGTAAGTGAATCGTGTTGAAGCTTCCATTTGTCCGGCATCAAGATAGGGAGTTGTATTCCATGTTCCCGTATTGAAGTAGTATTTGTTTTCAGGAAATCTCAGCCATTCCTGAACATGGGTGTGGCCCATAACAACCGTGTGCACTTCCGGGTGGCGCTTTAAAATCTGCTTGGCCTTCTTTCCATACAATGGATAAATCGTGATCTGTTTTAAAATAGAAAGTGTGGTCTTAACATTTCTATTTTGTTTGATGTTCTCATCAAAGTTACTCTGGAAAAGATAAGTGAGAACGATGCGGACCATCTTCCAGAAAAAAGCGAAATCATAAAAGAAACACCAGCGGACATAACTTCCCAGCGGTCTTACTTTATCAATATTAGGCCTGTCTTTTCTAAGAATAGGCAGAAGGTTGATACAAAACAATGTTCCCCATGGTAGATTTAAAATCATCTTTCCATTAGGACCTTCCATAAAATACTTATCGCTTGGAACAGTGTTGATGACTTCGAAGCGATGCCCGTGCTCAATATGCACGCCGCAAAGATTGACTTCAAAGCAGAACTCCACTTCACCGATGTAGCGTTTTAAGGCCAGTTGGGCCTCTTTAAAGGCCATGCCAGAGTCGTGGTTTCCAATAATGTAAGTGACTTTTTTTCCCGGAATTTTTAAAAAGCGTCTGAGCCCTTCAAAAAATTTAGGGTGACCTTTAACGATGGCATCAATCGAGCGCACCGTCACTTCATCGTCTATGATGCTGGAGAAAACTCCATCAATATCAATTTGAATCAGGTTTAAAATATCGCCATTCAAGACCAGGTGAACTTCTTCTTTCTCGTACTCACCTTTTGAATAGTAATCACAGAAATCAAAAAACTTTTCGTCTTCCAAAAAATCTTCCAATAGGTTCAACTGACCGTTCTTTAGAAACTTTCCTTTTCCTAAATGCAGGTCACTAAGTACCAGGATGATCATCTGGTTATACCCCGTTTCCGATCTTTTTTTCCTTCAATGCTTTATGCAGGCTCGATTTAAAAACATCCTGGGTATTGAAAACTAATCCACGCCCCGACTCTTTTGCTTCGTACATCATACGATCGGCAATCGAGAGAATCTCTTGCGAGTTGACTGCATCTGTTGGAAATTCAGCGACACCGATCGAAACACTTAGATTGATGGTCTTCTTTTCATTTTTATGTTCAACATCGTAAGGTCTTTCTTTGATGACTTGTAAAATACGTTCACCAACAATTTTTCCAGCGGCCGCATCCGAATTAACCAGAATAACCACGAACTCATCTCCACCATAACGGTAGCTGATATCGCTGTCACGAAGCAGGCCCTTAATGTCTTTGGCGACACTTTCTAAAAGTTTTGTCCCAACTAAGTGACCATAGTTATCATTAACTTTTTTAAAGTAGTCGATATCAATAAACAGGATACAAAATGGGTCTTTTTCTTTTTGAAACTTATCCACTAAAAGTGTTAAGTCTTTATAGAGTTTTCTTTGATTGTATAAACCAGTGACATCGTCGATGTGAATAAGATCGTGCATCTTATACAGGTCTTCAAATCGTTGAATAATTTTTAAATGGCTGGCCGCAAATTGCGACAGATATGTTAAGATTTCAGTTGAGATCTCAGCAGGTGCCGAAAAAACAGCGAAGTGAAACTGATTCTTTTTGAAACCTAAATTCAGATAATAGTAATAGCAGTTTTCGACTTTGATACTCAAACATGGCAGCGACTTTATATCCGTTCTTTTAATGAAGAGTTCATCTAAAAGTTTTGTGCTATAAAGTTGAGTGCGATCTGATTTCCCAAGTACCGTACGGCATTTCTTGAAATCAATCAGAGGAATTTTATTATGGATTGAGTAAACCAAAAGTGGTCTTACCAGATATTCCTTAGCAAGAAATTCTTCAATGTGAGCAATGAGATTCTTTTCATTCTCAAAGAATGAAAAATCACTGAGAAAATTAGAGAGCTCTGTCATCATGCTAATTCTTATCCTTTTGGTGATCACCATCATCTTCTGCTTGATCAATATCATCTTCCAGATTTTTGATCGAGTGTCTCAGGGTTTTCATTATTTTATTTAGACGGTCTTCCAGTTTGCGTTTATCATCAAGAGATTTTTGCTCCTTGATAGAAGCATTTTCCATGTTAAATTCGAGAGCGTCAATTTTTCTTCTCAACTCCAGAATTTTCTGATCTCGGCTTTGCACCTGCGAGTCTACATCCATTGAAAGTAATTCAAGTTTACTCTCCAACTCTTTTTCTCTTTGTTTAACTTGATTAAAGTCAATTCTAACTTTTTGCTCAAGTTTTTCTCTGCGCATATCTGCTTGCTTGGCCTTTTCATCGGCCATGGCCTTTTTCTCTTCACTTAAACTCACGCGGTATTTAAGATCTTCGATTTCCACCATATGGCGTTTTCTTAAAATTGTAATTTCAATTTTAGCTTCATCTAAATTAGCTTTCAGAGTCAGGTTGTCCTGCTCCAGTTCTTTCGCATCACTTTTCAAGTTTTTAATTTGCAGGAGCATCTCTTCACGCTCTTCACGCAAGGCCCTGATTGTTGCCTGGAATCTCATTGAGTCTTCAGTATTGAGTCCTGATCCACCTAATCCAGCAGTTGCAAGAGAGGGAGATTCTATAGCCGCACTTTGATATTGAATATTTTCAATTGGGGCCGCAGCAACGGCCTGCACTTCAACTAATTTTGCAGGAGTTGGCATCGGCACTTCTGTAAAATCCAGTTCGGCAATTCTTGTAGGAGCGTCGGCCTCTACTTCTTCAATATCATGACTATGCTTAGCTTCTTCTGCAGAGGCCGTTAGTGCATTAAGATCAAAGTCCATTGTGGCATCATTATTCATACCTTCAGAAACATCGAGATCAAAGCCCACGTTCTTATCTTCTTCCACTTGAGCTGGAACCAATGAAGGCTTAGGATTTGATACATCTAAAATAAAAGTTCCATCGTCGATATCACTTAACGCAAAACCTTTTGAAGGCGTATTCCCAAGATCAAGAACACTATCTTCTACATCACTAAGTCCAGTATGATTTTTTGACAATTCAAATTCAGTTGTTCCTTCCTGATCAGGGCGTAGAATATCTTTAATGGTCGATTCGATATTGGCCTTGGCCTCTTCCGTACTCATCATGTCGATTGATGTATTGCTATTGCCGGTTTTTTCTAAAGAAAAATCCTGAAGATTTGATTTTCCCAGCATCGTCGCATTAAATAATACAGTTTTTTGAGTGGCGTCTTCTTTGTAATCCACATCTCCGATGTCGCTATCATCAAGAGTGAAGCCTCCAAAATCTTCTTCGCCCAAATTGGCGGCCACCGTCACACCTGTTTTGGTAGGCGTATCAGTTTTTTTCACAAGATCCATATCGAAATCTAGAGAAAAACTCAATCCATCATCATCTTTTACCGTTTTATTTGCTTGAGTTGTTTTCTCTGGAATCACCGGAGCTTCTGCATCCCCGCCAAAATCGAAATCAATTTTCGGTTTAGTGTTGCTGTTTTTGTTACTTCCGTCATTTCTTTCCATAACCATCTCGTCTACATCAAAGTTAAGGGGATCATTTAAATCGTCATTACTATTTCCATTGGAGAAAACAGCATTCGGTGAAGTTTTTTCAACAAAGACCATGTCAAATTTACGCTGAATTTTTGCGTTAATTTGATCGTCAAATACTGGCCCAATTTTCTTTGCAACGCTCATGATCGCATCCAGGATATACTTTTTTACTCATAACTATTTTTAACTATTATCCTATCGGTTGATTATGAGGAAAATCATAGTACTAACTGCCTAGTGACGCTTTTAAGTTGATTGAAAGACGATATTTAGATTAAAATAGAGTAAGTTACTATATCTTACCTGACCGTTTTAGAGGGTTATTTCAATGAGAAATTTGATTTCGAAAGCTTTATCGTTCACGTTATTCCTGTCTTTGCCTGTAACCAGTGCTTTAGCAGAAGCCCCAAATAACGTTATGCCTGCCCCACTTTTGATGATGGATAATTTTTTCGCTCATCATGTTTTAGTAGCAGAAAAATCGACGCACCTCCTTCACCTTTACAAAAATGCTGATGGAAGACCGGAACTCGTTCGCACTTATCAAATTGCAACAGGTAAAAAAGCTGGAGATAAAGAAACTGAAGGAGACTTCAGAACGCCAGAAGGGATTTATAACTTTGTTGATTTTTTAACTAACAAACAACTTCTTGCTCAGGCAGGTCCTCAAGCGGCCATTTACGGTGCCGGAGCTTTCGTTACTGATTATCCAAACGTCATTGATAAAAACATCATGAAAAAAACGGGATCAGGAATCTGGCTACACTCGACTAATGATGAAACAAGAATTGATAAAGGACTTGATTCTAGAGGGTGTGTCGTAACTGCTAACAATGAACTGATCGATGTTTCAAAATACTTAGAGCTTAACAAAACTCCTATCGTTATCGTTCAAGATCTTCTTTATTTAAATGAGAAGACTTATACAACTCAAAGAGAAGAGTTAAAAAAATTAGTTGAAAACTGGCTTGAAGCTTGGAAGAAAAAAGATATCGAAACTTACGCTAGTTACTATCACCCTATTGAGTTCACGGATTCAAAAGGAAAGTTTGCTGCTTACAAAGCTTACAAAAAAGCAGTCTTCTCAAATCCAGGTATGCCAAAAATTGAACTAGACCATCTTTCAATCTTAAAATCTAAAGACTACGCGGTTGTGACTTTTACACAGACTTACCAGTCAAATACAATCAATGATACTGGTAGAAAGCTTCTTTATTTAAGACAAGACGAGAACTACAACTGGAAAATCGTAAGCGAAGTTTTCACTAAAAACGGTATGGAAAATCTGGATAAAGTTGCTTTTGAACCATCACTTCGTTTCTTCAAAGAAGGCGAAGCTAATGAGACGAAAAAAGGCAATAACTAGTGAGCGAACAAAACAACGACTCGAATAAAAACGATAGCATTTCGATTATCTATCATCAGCGAAATGACTCTCCAAAGCACTTTGAAATTAAACGTTCTAAAGTCTATTTATTCTTCATTGGTCTACCTACTCTTACCCTTATCGCACTGGTTATCGGTGCTATTGGACTAGTGAACACTAGTCCTTTTCATTTGATGTCTAATTATAAAATGGCCTCAAAAAACCGCGCTGAGATGTCACGTCAGGAAAACCTGGCCGATGAAAACAGCGAGCTAAAATCAGAAATCGCCGCTCTTCAGGAGCAGATTAAAACTAGTGCACAAGTTGCTTCAGTTCCTGCAGCGGTAACAACAACAGCAAACGGCACCCAGTGCCCGGCACCTGTGGCCTGCCCTGCTCCGGTTAGTGGAACAGTCAACTCAATCGGTCTTTCTACCCTTTCATTATTTAGACCCATCCAAGGCCAAAAAGACCGCACTCGCCCTGCTGTTTTAAACCTTTCTGGATTTAAAGCTGAAATTGGTCGCGACAATGTAAACTTAAAATTTAACATCATTCCGGCCGTCACTGACGATTCAAAAATCTCAGGACACATCATCGTCTTAATGAAAAATGAACTGGCGATCCAGGCCTATCCACTAGCAGCTTTAGGCGGGAATGATTTCCAGATTAATTACTCGGCCGGTGAACCATTCTCAACTCAAAGGTTCAGACCAGTGGATGCTGGTTTTGTAAAACCTAGAAAATCAGGAAACTACTCTTTTACAGTTTTCATTTTCTCACGCACTGGCGATTTACTACACTTCCAGTCAGTCAACATTCCTCTAAAACTATAGGCAGCGACATATGATTCAAAATCAAACGTTCACAACTATCGGTAAGTCTACTGTTCTAAAAGGAGACTTTAACTTTGTTGGCACCACTCACCTTCTGGGGAAACTCAATGGTGTCGTCACACTTGAAGGACGCTCTAAATTAGTTTTAGAAATCGGATCAATAACTGATGCTGTATTGAATTGTTCTGATCTCGAAATTTATGGTGAATTTACTGGGGAAATTAAAGCAACTGGCAATGTCACTCTTTATCCGACTGCAGTCGTTAACGGGAAGATTATTGCAAAATCGCTGGAGATTCTCCCAGGGGCCGTCGTGAATATCAACGGCCACACTGAAGAGAAACTATAAGTACGGTTTGTAATCTACAACTTTTAACGGTCCATATTTCTTCGTCAGTTTTCTAAGTTTTGGCTCAATAGACTTATCACCTAAAACAAGAATCACCTGGCGTTTCATACTAAACACTTTTTCAATTTTTTCTGCGACATCTTTAGCGCTGTATTTTGCTACTGCATCTTTGAAATCAAATAAGTCAGAGTACGGTCTTCCAATATGATCCAATAAAAGAAGTTGAGCTAAAAAGGCATGGTTATTTTCAAACTTAAACGGATACGCACCAATCATCCCGTCAGTTGAACGGGCAAGGTCAGCTTCCGTGATCCCTTCTTTGCTAATTTTTGTCACTGCTTCATCAATCACTTCAATCAGACGGTCAATCGTCTGGTTTTTTGTGAAAGTTGAAATCCCTGAGCGACCGTATTGTTTTTGTCCTGAAATAAATGATCCGATTGAATAAGTAAGACCGCGCTTCACTCGCACTTCTCTCATTAGACGTGAAGTAAATCCTCCACCTAAAAAGTCTGAAGCAAGAGCATCTAAATTCTTCTCGCTTGTCTCATCATAATTTAAAAAACGTCCAATTCTTAATTGAACCTGGTTAGCATCAGGAACCGGAACAAAAACGAATTCAGTTTTATTCACGCGCTTTTTTGGATTTTCCACAGTTCTGACGAAATCTGTTGCAGACCCTTTTAACTGACACTGATTCGCCAGGATTTTTTCCAGACTTAAAACACTCTTTGGTCCTGTTATATAAATGCGTTTTTTAACTGTATCTAAAAAGTAATTCAGTTGATTGCGAAGGGCCGTTGGATTAAGCGCTTTAAGATCTGCCATCTTCCCGGCAACCGGGTATGAGTAAGGAGTGTTGCTCATTGAAATTTCACGGAATACGCGCTCAGATAAGGCCTGTGGAGAGGCCACCATGCTCTGAAGCCCAGTGCGCTCAAGCTCCAGTTCTTTTTTAATCACAGCTTCTGGATAAGTCGCCGATCTCATCAATGAACAAATTTGAGTCATCGATGTTTTCAAATCTTTTGTCAGACCAGAAACATTAAGTGTTGTGTACTCGTGAGTGACATCAGCACCAAAATCTGTCCCTAAAAACTCCAGCTCTTCTAAAATTTCTTTTTGAGAAAGTTTATCTGTTCCCGAATCCATCAAGTTAAAACTATGAACAGTTAATCCCGCCTGCCCTTTTTGCTCACTAAGGGCACCGTCAGCGAAATAAATCGTCAGGTCATAAGTTGGGAAGCGGTTGTCTTCAATATAAACAACTTCAATTCCGTTCCAGTTTAGACGTTTGATATTATCTTCAATCGACACTGGTTTCGTCGTCGCACTGAAGGCCTGGAATGAAACAAAAGCGGCCAGTAGTAAAAGTGGTTTTTTCATTATTTGTTCCCCGCTGTTTTAGGATATTTGTCAGAAGTAGAAATGAAGATCGACTTCGATTCTTCTAAAACTTCACGGCAAGCTTTCTGTACTTCGTTTTCACTGATGGAATTGTAAATTTCCATTTCCTTTAATCCGTAGTTATAATCCCCGTGCCATTTTTCGTTGCGAACAATAGTTGATGCAACTCCGGCATTTGTTTTTAGTTGATTGTATCCACTTGCTAAGATCTGGTTCTTTGATTTTTGCAGAGATCTGGCGCTGATAGCGTTGTCACACATATCTTTGAAGTCCCCTTCAATTCTCGCTTTTACATCTTCAATTTTTTGTCCTTCCATTAAATCACCGGCGAAATAAAACACACCAGAGTGAGTTAAGTTGAAATTTGAAAGATTGATTTCGCTTAACATCGGGTTGTCAGACTTTACATATTTCTGAGTTAAAAAAGAGCTTCCGCCATTTCCTAAAATCATCGCTAAAAGATCCATCACATATGATTTGCGTGTTCCGAGTTTTTCTCCCTGAAAAGCGATCACAAATTTTGGAGTCGGGTTGGTTGCATAGATTTTGTACTCACGCCCGAATTCTGCCTGAGACTTAAACATCTCTTCGCTTGAAGATCCATTTTTTAAAGCTTTAAGCTCTGTTGAAGCTGGAATTTTTCCGTACTTATCTTCAATCATCGCAATCACTTTATCCGGGTCCACATCTCCGGCAATGGCCACGATCGCATTGTTTGGAACGTAGAAATTTTTAAAGAACACCATCATCTGATCACGAGTCAGTGCTTTTAAATCGCTTTCTTCACCGATAACAGATTGTCCGTAAGGAGTTCCAACGAAAACTTTTTTCATCAGCTCTAAAAAGATCAATCCATCTGGACTGTTTTCATAGCGCATTTTTCTTTCTTCAAAGATAACCTGTCTCTCACTTTCAAATGATGCCGGCTCCAGCAGAAGGTTCTGCATGCGATCAGCTTCCATATCGATCATTGTTTCTAAAAATTCCACTGGGATATTTTGGTAATAAACTGTCATATCATTAGTCGTGTAAGCGTTAGTCACTCCACCACTTTGCTCCAGCTTCGTATCAAACTCTCCCGGCCCGTATTTTTTTGCTCCCTTAAACATCATGTGCTCAAGAAAGTGTGTCGCTCCCGTTGTTCCCGGACCTTCATCTCTTCCACCCACATCAAATAGTGTGTAATAAGAAACGATAGGAAGCTTTGGATTGGGTGCAACTAAAACAGTCAGACCATTTTTTAACACGACTTTTTTTACATTAAATCCGGCCTTTAAAGGTGCCGGTTTTGATCCCATTCCTAAACTCGAACATGCATCAAAAAGAAAGGCCACCATAACCAGTGACAGCATCTTTAAGACGCGTGGAGATTTACTCTGATTCATCATATTTTGTTCCTCGAACTCAGTAAGTTGAGTTAAAATTATAACCGCAGACAGGATTTCCCACAATCGTGGAAAAGTGGAAGTTACAAATGAATAAATCTCTGAATAAAACAACTATTACAGCACTGGGAACTGGAACCAGTACGGGAATTCCACAGGTAGGATGCTCATGTGTGGTGTGCACATCACTTGATCATCGCGATCAGAGAATGCGCTCAAGTATATTCATTGAGACTAAATCGGGAAAAAATATTTTAGTTGATACTTCTCCTGATCTTCGCACTCAGCTTCTTAACAATAAGATCTCCGCATTAGATTTCGTCATTATCACTCACGATCACGCTGATCATCTTCACGGCATTGATGACATAAGACCTTTTTGTTTCGGCCCGCCGATGAGAGAAATTCCGGTCTACACTAACGATGTGACAAAAGAGTCGATGACTGAAAAATTCCCTTACATTTTTAAACCAAAAAATCTTCCACTGATTGGTGGTGGTATTCCTCTCTTAAATTTACATGCAGTAGAAATTGAAAAAAATGTCACGATTCAAGGTGAGGATTTTTTCTTTTTTAACTACCCACACGGATACGGAATCACCATGGGATTTATCCATGATGACTTTGCTTACATCGTCGATTGCTTTGAACTTCCGGATCACATCGTAAAAATTCTTAATGAAAAAAAACTGAAGCTGCTTATTTTGGATTGCCTGCAAAGAAAGCCGCACAAAACTCACCTAACGGTGGAAAAAAGTTTTCATTACATTAAGGAAATACAACCAGCAAAAACCGGCCTTATACATATCGCCCACGACCTGTCCCATTCCATGCTCATGGATCTCGCCAAATCTGAGTTCGGAGACGCTGTGTTCCCCCTATTTGACGGGCAAAAGCTATTTTATTGACTCTCTGCCCCCCTTCTTTGCCCTTTCCCACCTAAAAAGACCATATTCCCCTCTTCCTTTTTGAGGCGTTTTATGGAATTCTCAATCTACATTTTTTAGCAGTCAGTAAACCTATAAAGGAGATAACAATGATTATCGGAGTACCTAAGGAAATTAAAAATAACGAAAACCGTGTTGGTATGGTTCCAGGTGGAGTTCGCGCTCTAGTTGCAGACGGACACCAAGTTTACGTTCAAAAAAATGCTGGTCTTGGAATCGGTATTACAGATGCAGAATTCATTACAGCTGGAGCTAAAATTCTAGATACTGCTGCTGAAGTTTTCGAAAAATCGACAATGATCATTAAAGTAAAAGAGCCTCAGGCCGTAGAAATCGCGATGCTGAAGCCTCACCATATTCTTTATACGTACCTTCACCTTGCACCAGATCCAGATCAAACAAAAGGTCTAATGGCTTCTGGATGTACGGCCATCGCTTACGAAACAATCCAAAACCTTGATGGTTCACTTCCACTTTTAGTTCCTATGTCAGAAGTTGCTGGACGTATGTCAGTTCAAATCGGAGCTTCATACCTTCAACTTGATAGAGGCGGAAAAGGTGTTCTTCTAGGTGGAGTTCCAGGTGTTAAACGTGGAAAAGTAACTGTTATCGGAGCTGGGATTGCTGGAACAAATGCAATTCAAATGGCAATGGGAATGGGAGCATCTGTAACGGCCATCGATCTTTCAACTAAGAGATTAGCTGAACTAGACGGTCTATACGGATCACACATCACAACTCTTTACTCAAATCCAGACAACATTGAAAAAGCTGTTCTTGAATCAGACCTTGTTATCGGTGCTGTTCTAGTTCCAGGTGCAAAAGCTCCTAAGCTAGTAACTCGCGACATGATCTCTAAAATGCAAAAAGGATCTGTAGTTGTAGATATCGCTGTTGACCAAGGTGGATGTATTGAAACTTGTAAGCCAACAACTCACGAAAATCCAACTTTCGTAGTAGACGGTGTAGTTCACTACTGCGTAGCTAACATGCCAGGTGCTGTTGCTCGTACATCAACTTTCGCTCTTACGAACGTAACTCTTAAGTACGCTCGTATGATCGCTAACATGGGTGTTGAAGAAGCTGCTCAGAAAGATAAAACTTTCCGTCCAGGTATCAACATTTACAAAGGGACTCTTGCTTATGAACAAGTAGCAACAGATCTTGGACTACCGTACACAAAACTTCCGTTCTAGTTTTTTATAGGGGTCGCTTTCGAGCGGCCCTTTTTTTTGCCCAAACATTCCATTCACCGATCTTTTTACTCTGTTTTCTCCCTACCAAATCTTCCTATTCTCCTTTTTGCTAAATATGCTAAAATTCTTGTATGACCGGTAAAAAACTCATCGACATGATTCTCTTAGGCGTAATGATGCTCGCAACTCTCGCAGTTGTAGGCCTTTTCTATTACACCGAAAAAATGTACAAAAAACCGCCCATCGATGAAAACGCTGAGAAGACCGCTCTCCTTAATTCTGTAGATGCTAAGGCCATCCCTACTTTCTTTAAAGTCGATAAAATGACCGTGAGTCTTATCCCACGCAATGAAGCCGCAAACGCGCGTATGAGATGGTTAGAAGTCGAAATGCATTTGGTTTTATTTGAGGCCGCTGACCTAGAATTAATGAAAACAAACCTACCAGTCGTTCAAGATAAAATCATCGACATCACATCTAAGATGGGACCAGATGAACTCAATTCTTTATCAGGTAAAATTCTTTTAGAAGATCGCCTAAAGCGCGAGATCAACAAATCACTAAAGCAGCCAGTAGTAAAAAACATTTACTTCGCTAGCTTCATCGTACAATAAAAAAATTCATGCACACCACTCCCTAAATAAACCTAAAAGTTTATAAAGGCTGCAGATACTAGGCGCATAGGAGTGAGAGAGGAAGCGTACGTCCGTACGCTGACGACCGATCGACGACGGCAACGACGTAGATGTAGTCTTTAGAAACTTTTCACACAAAAAAAAAGCTACCCAAAGGGTAGCCTTTTTTAAATTTAAATTTGAAATAATTCTTATTCTTCTGAATCAGAGTGTTCATCAGTGTATGAAGCATTCTTAGCTTCATCAGGAATAGAATCTAAAAACTTTTTAACTTCTTCTTTAGATAATTTATCTTCAGCAAGAAGTTTATCTCTTAAACGAACGTCCATTAGCTTTTCTGTTAATGCTCTACCTAATCTCATATCTGCCCCATTTTTTGAGTCTTTTTAATATCTTTTGAACTGGAAAGGTAACACTAATTACACTTATTGCCAATACTTTGGCGGCTGGTCATTGTCGTCTTTTACGATAGAGAGCTTCGCCTTGCTCTTTTTTACCGGACGAGTCTGCGTCATTTTGCTCATTTTATCTGCAAGGGTCTTAAAATTCCTGTGAGAAATGGCAATCATGAAGAGATAAGCTGAAGCGATTGCCCCCAACTGACCCCATGCCCCAACTCCAGTCGGGCTGGCGACACCTTGATAAAGAGAGATCACAACCAGGATCATGCAAAAGTATTTTGCTTTAACCGGGATGATCATCAGGAAAGAAAAGATGCGGTCCGGGTAAATTACAGCGTAGGCCAAACACAGGGCGCCTACTATGCCGGCAAATCCTGTTAAAGGAAATGAGAAGACGGCGCTGTTTTGGAAAAACAAGGCCACAATTCCTAAGTATAAAACCGCTCCACCTAAAACAGTGGTTAAGAGAAAGCTTAGGTATCTTTTTGTTCCCCAGTTGGCTTCAAATTCAGAACCCATCAACCAAAGCATTAAGCAGTTTAAAATCACTTCAATGATTGAACGTGAAAAAAATGGGTATGTGATCATAGTGTAAACATGACCTGAAAAAACTTTGTCGGCCGAAAGACCAAACATTGAAAATAAACTTCCAGAAGTCATCTTTGTCAGGATTAGATCCAGTACAAACACCACTGCAGAAACAATGATGAGAGATTTGTTAATCAGAGTCAGTTTCGGAAGATAAATTTGTGATTGAGCATTCATTAAGCTTTTGCCTTTTGTGTTGTCGCTATTTCGACTAAAACTCCACCCGTTGATTTTGGATGAATAAAATTAACCAGGCAGTTATTAGCTCCTGGAACTGCTTTTTCATAAATCATTTTATAACCGGCGGCGATTAGCTCTTCGGTTTTTTTCTGAACATCGGGAACTTTAAAACTCATGTGGTGAATTCCTTCCCCATTTTTTTCGATGAATTTTTGGATCGGACCTTGTTCGTTGATCGGGCACACTAATTCAATGTGCGCATGTTCATCAACGTGTGCAAATGCAGTTGTCACTTGCTGAGAAGGAACTTCCTCTCTTTCTGAATTAAAAGTAAGTCCTATGTCTTCCCAAATTTTTTGAGCGCGGTCTAGGTTTGATACAGCGATGGCCACATGGTCCAGGTAACAGTCTTTATTAAACATTTTATTATGCCTTTATTTAATAATAATAACTGTTCTATTTTAGTGAGTGAAACCCTATGGGTCAACTGCCTTTGAGCAATCTGGATTCGCTGGATCAAATGTTGGCACCGGTGGAATGGCCGGAGGCACGCAAAATCCTGCTGTGCACTCTCCATAAGTCGAGACTGCTGGGCATCTTAGCGTACACTGAACTTTTCCTTCTGGACTTAAATTGGGAAGCTTGACTAGTTTACAAGTTTCAACAAACTCAGGTTTACAGAATTCACGGGCCACACAACGCTGACCTGCTGTTTTATTACATAGAATTGGAGCAGTTCCATTTGGATTGTGAGGAGCACATGACCCTGTTGATAAATTACAACATAAGCTTGAGCACTCATAATCAGATGAACAGTTATCCCCTACTGGCTGGTTACCAATAACTGGAGTTTGATCCACACATTGAGTAACTAAATCTTTTGACCAGCAACGAGAGTTAAAACAACACTCATCTGATCCACATGTTGAAGAAGATTCACAACGCTTAAACGCCGAAGTTAAAACTTCCTTCCCTTCACTGTTCGTTGCTGAAGGACGCAACAATTGAAGTTTAATTGTTCTGTCAGTTGTCACACTAACTTCTGCACCGGCAGCATTTCTGTAAAAGATTTCGATAGAACCGTTTACGTTACATGAACTGATACTTTCTGTTGTCGCCGGGTTGTAATTCATAACACGAAGGTTACATCCGTCAACGTACATTGATGTTCCGTTTGTCCCCGCGATCTGAGTGCTTCTCACACCAAAGCGGCTTGTCGATCCCATATAACGAACATCTTGGCTAAGAGAAATTGTTCCTGCACGAGGGAACATAAGTGATCTATACCCTGTGTACTTATCGCTTGGAGAAAAACTCGCTTCAAATAATCCTGTTCTCGAATTAAAAATCGCACTCTCACCAATTTTCCACCCAGTCGGGTTAATCGCTCTATAAGGTCCTCTATAAAGCACTCCTGAAACATTGGTATTCCAAGTTAGACCTGTAAGAGCTTCAGTAAATAGATCATTAAATCCAGTGATATCTTCACTGTCTGGAAGACACATAGAAGTTAAACTTGTGGCCTTTGTAGGATTTCTTCCACCTGAAACTGTCCAAACCTGAGGACGAGTTGGAATCGTTGTTAACAGCGAAGTGGCATTGTACATAGTAGCGTCGGTGATTTTTGCATAAGCATAAAGACACTTATCACTTCCCAATTCACACTTCGAATTGGTCGCCAGAGTATTGTCAAAAGTCGGGTCGTCTTCAAGTTTTAAACCACGACAGTAAAGACCACTATCACGCGGGTCTGTTACTGGTTCTTTAATCGTCGTTACACTTGAGTAATCGTTATAGTCAAAAAGATCGTAACCTAAAACCATTTTACTAAATGGTCTTGAGTTCATATCAACCACTAAAACCTGGATGTCTGTTTGAGGAATAATCCCTGGAGCTCTCGCGACAGTGGCATCTAAAACAACAGATTGTCCTTCAACACCAAAGTTAAATCTTACTTTAATGAGTTTACTTTGAAGAGCTGAAACGTTCAGACCTGCAAGGTATAAATTCCCTTTGTAGTTCTTAGGAATTGAAACTTTCTTTTTATAAGTTCCGTCGAATGGATCAACTAAGTGAGACAACTCTACTTTCGTCGATTGAAGGATTTCATCAGGCGTTGACGTATCACCAGGAATGGCAGCAGATCCGTTTCCACTTCCCCCTGATCCCGATGAAAGACTCGAGCCATTCTTCGCAGTTTTACCTTTGATTCCAGAGTTTTCCACGCAAGAAGTTAGTACTAAACATAACGCCACAATCGTGAACGTAAGTTTATGCAAAAGAATGTGAGCTCTGACAGGTGTCTTCATACTCGTCTTCTCGGTAGTTGATACTAATATTTTAATTTTAAACGGGAAGCCATTGTTAAAAATGACCGAGGAAATCTCTCCAGAAGAGATGTTTCAGGAGCTTAGAGCAGAATATGAGAAAATATGGCAGATTTTGACCAGGCAAAACTTGTGTCTAATTGTGGGCAAATCAAACGGAGTTCATTTATTCTACTGGCTTTGGTCGTTTAGGGCCGCTTTGAGGTAGTAAAACACTCGGACCGACGTGATGGTTAGAATCGTAAGAAGTGCGGCCTCTAAGAAACAATAAACCACACTCGACACTAGCCTTATCTTCCAATCGGGAATCAAATCAAAAGCAAAACTTGGCAGTTCAATTAAAAGCGAGGCCAGGCCAAAACTGATAATCATAAGAGGGTCTTTACGGGCCATGCGAAAGCTGAGCTTAAAATAATTCACGCTATCGTTATCAATTAAAACGGATGCAAGCGGAACCATTCCGACAAAAATGGCGGCGATAATTCCCGGAACAATAAAACAAAAAAGTCCTGCGAGAATGATCAGCGAAGAATAAAGAGTGTAGATCAAATATGTCGGAGCTGCGTACGCGAGTTGCTCTTTTTCAACCATTTTATGTTTTGCTTTTTCAATCAAGACCACATTAACAATGACAATTAAACTTAAAATCCCCACAATAATTTGCAACATGACTTCATAGAAACTATTGGACTCATAACCTAGTCCTTCCCAAGGAACACAAGCAAGAGCTCCGATAATTAAAAAAGCACTATAACTTCCAGCATACTCCGAAAATTCTCTTAAAAATTTCTGGTAAGACACAGCTAAGAATTTTAGAAATAACTTTATAGAGGTCATGAATTAAATTTCCTCGAAGGTTCTTTTTTCTTTATTTTTTTGCACGTGAGGAACTTTAAAAATTTGATTATGAAATGAAATATAAAGACCTGGTGCTAAAAGTTTGGCAGCTAAAAGAGCTTCTGTCACATTCTGAGTGGCATCAGTATCATCAAAGCCCATCGGAACCATCGCTCCCGTGAACACCACTGGCACTGAGATATTGACAATGTGTTCGTAACAGAAATTTGCCGTCAAGGCCATCGTGTCTGTCCCGTGTAAAATAACAATCGGTGCATTATGGGCCATATCGGCCGCTATCGTCTCAGCGATCAGCTTTCTGTCAGCATCATCCATATAAAGTGAGTCTTTGGATAAAACCGGATGCACGATGATGTTCGTGTAAGGAAGACGCAGTTTTGAGAGGATGCGATTTTTAATCGAAGTCCCACGATTTTCCAATGAACCATCGAATTCATCGTAAGTTTTTTCAATCGTGCCGCCAGTAGTAATAATTAAAATATCTTTTGCTGCATTTTTTATATTATTTTTTTGTTCCATAACCTTGACTCTGATCTATTCGTCCCCATATTGTATTCAACTATTTTATGTATACTTACAGGAGATTGCAATTATGACGTCACGCAAAGGAACGATTAGTGTCAATACTAACGACATTTTTCCTATCATTAAAAAATGGCTTTACTCTGAACACGATATTTTTCTAAGAGAACTTACTGCTAACGCGACTGACGCAATCACAAAAAGATCGACGCTTGCCCGCACAATGAATCAAGAGATTCCAACGGGAAAGATCACGGTTACAACGAATAAAACTGCTAAAACAATCACCATCGAAGATAACGGTCTAGGAATGTCTGAAGCTGAAGTTGAAAAATACATCGCTCAACTGGCATTTTCCGGAGCACAAGAATTCGTCGATAAAATGAAAGAGGCCGGAAACACTCCAAGCTCTGACATCATCGGTAAATTTGGTTTAGGGTTCTACTCTGCTTTCATGGTTTCAACGAAAGTTGAAGTTGAGTCTCTTTCTATGCAAGAAGGGGCCGTTGCTACAAAGTGGATTTGCGAAGGTGAAACGGATTACACATTCCTTGATTCAGACAAAACTGAAGTAGGAACAAAAATCACTCTACACATTAACGAAGAGTCAGCAGAATTTTTAAATGCATGGCACGTTTCTTCAACTCTAAAAAAGTTCTGTGATTTCATGCCATATGAAATCTTTGTTAAAGACGCTGAAGCTGTTGAAGAATCAGCTAATCCTGGATTAGTTAACGAAACTCAACCGATCTGGAAAAAAGATCCATCAACTCTTACGGAAGCTGACTATAAAGAATTCTACAAAAAACAATTCCCAATGGACGGCGATCCTCTATTTTGGATTCACTTAAAAGTAGATCACCCGTTTACACTAGACGGAGTTTTATTCTTCCCTAAGTTAAACCCAAATAAGCCTTTCAATGAATCGAACATTAAGCTTTATAACAAGCAGGTTTTTGTTTCTAACAACGTTAAAGACATTGTTCCTGAATTCCTGTCTCTATTAAAAGGGTCAATCGATTCAAGTGACATCCCTCTTAACGTTTCGAGATCATCTCTTCAAGGTGACCCGAACATTAAAAAGATCTCTAATTACATCATCAAAAAAGTGGCCGAGTCACTTAAGAAACTTTTCAACAACGACCGCGCTCGCTTCGAGACGATCTGGGAAGACATCTCTTTATTCATTAAGTACGGAGCAATCTCTGATCCTAAATTTGATGAGATGATGAGAGACTTCGTTATCTTCAAAAACTCTGAAGGAAAATTCGTTACATTAAACGAATACAAAGAATCGATTCCAGAAAACTTCAAAACAAAAATGGAAGACAAAGTTTTATACTTTGAAAAAGGAAAGTCTGATCACGCTCTTAGAAAAGAGCTTTTGGCCAATGGTCTTCAAGCAATTGAAACTGAATCATACATCGATCCACACTTCACTCAGCACGTAGAATTCACAAAACGTGGTGACAACGCTTTTAAATTTGTTTCAGTAGACTCTGAAATCGCCACTCTTCTTGATCAAGAAGCGACAACAGAATCTGACATCAGAGTAAAAGACCTGTTCACAAATATCTTAATCGGTAAAACAGAACACGGCGCTCACACTGAAGAGGAAGAAGATGCTGATTCACTAAACCACGGTGGATTAAAAGACATCGAAATCGTAAAAATCAAAAATTCAACTGCACCAGCTTATTTCAAAGTTGACGAGCAAATGAAGAGAATGAATCAGATGGCAAAAAATATGGGGACAGACGCTATGTTCCCTATCAAGAAAACTTTAGTGATCAATCCTGGTAGCCCGATCATTCAAAACGCTCTAAAGCTTCATGAAAAAGGTAACGACGCTCTTGTTAAGAAGATCTGCCACCACGTTGAAGACCTTGCTCATATCTCGAGCGAAGGGCTTAAGCATGAAGACAGAGAGGCCTTTGTTAACCGCACTCAAGAGTTAATGCAGGAACTGACTAACTTAGCTTTATAGAGTTTTAAAACACTATGATTTCACATAAGGCCTGGGTTTATCCCAGGCCTTTTTATTATCTAAGCTACTGAATCCTTAAAACAAATTAATGTTTTCCATAAAAATACCCGACAAGATAACTAGGTTTAATTATCTGTGAGGTTTCGTCGTGAAATTTTTTGTTCCTCTCCTTTTAACTCTCTCTCTTTTTGTATCCTCATGTTCGAGCACGTATACAAATTGGGATCGCTCAATTGCCAATGAAGTTGAACCTCCTGTCGGACTCGAAGAACTCTTCACGGTGAAAAGTACGACGAACATTGATAAATCCGTTAACGCCATTTCAAGCTTTAACCAATACATGGCACATTCCATGGGAATGGAGATCGTGTTTGTAGACGATCCTAAGATGTCGACGGATGTTGCTTTTAAAATTGAGCCCACTATTGAAGACTCAAAATACAAAATTAAAGTCCATGCATCAGCGATTGCTAAACATGACCAGACGGCGATCAGAGAAGTTGAAAAACTACTCTCGCAATTTCAGGAAAAATTCACCTCGTCTTATTCATTATTTGAACTCTATTACAATATAAAGCTCAACGATTTTCCTTCAATGCAGACGATGGCAAAAGTAAGAGCGGCCACAGCAAATTCAATGAATATGCAGGCGGGCGGTACAGTTAACATGGATGCTGAAGCTGTTAAGTACTGGGCCCAGGTCAATGAAGAATTTAAGACTCAGGAAAGAAAATT
>JBEIPV010000032.1:0-26617 GCA_040376855.1 Bacteriovorax sp. | reverse complement strand
TCTTCAAGATGGTCAGGTAATGCCACCCAAAACTGTAAACCGTGTACATCACTTTCCTGACCTTCTTCAACTTTTGGAGTTTTCTCAGAGTGAGAAATCCCCTTTCCTGCCGTCATCCAATTGACCTCGCCAGGGATGATCACGACTGAAGATCCTAAGCTGTCTTTGTGGTGAATATGGCCTTTAAAAAGATATGTCAGAGTTGATAAACCAATGTGTGGATGAGCATTGACGGTCATTTTATGATCGCGGTCAAAATGCACAGGTCCCATATGATCTAAAAAAATAAAAGGCCCCACCATTCTCTTCTTCGACCATGGAAGAACACGTGAGATAGGCATTCCAGCTAAGTCTTTAGAGCGGGATTCAATAATCAATTGCACTTGGTTTAACATAATAACATCCTAAAACGTTGCGGTTGCTGGATCCAGACTTGTTCTGCCATTGACATCATCCATCGAGCTGATGAGTGCCAAATCCTCTGCTGTTAAATTGAAATCAAAAATATCCAGGTTTTCCAGAATTCTTTTATTGGAACCCGATTTTGGAATAGCGATAATGCCATTTTCAAAATGCCAACGTAAAATGATCTGCGCCGGAGATTTGTTATGTTTTTTTGAAAGATCGACAATGATCTTTTCATCAAATAATTTTCCGCGAGCCAGTGGACTCCAGGCCTCAGTGGCAATGTTATGTTTTGCATGAAACTCTCTTAATTTCTTTTGCTGAAAATAAGGATGCAATTCGATTTGATTTAAAGCTGGGACAACACCTGTTTCATTAATCAGACGCTCCAGGTATTCAATGTGAAAATTACAGACCCCAATGGACCTAGCGAGTCCTTCTGTACGCAGGCGAATAAGTGCTTTCCATGTGGCCACATATTTATCCAAAGATGGCATCGGCCAGTGAATCACAAAAAGATCCACGTAGTCTGTTTTTAATTTTTTAAGACTCTCATCCATGGATCTTAATGTGGCATCATAACCTTGATTAGTGTGCCAGACTTTAGTCGTAAGAAAAACTTCACCTCTACTGATAGATGACTGAGCAATTCCTTGTCCGACACCAGATTCATTGCCATAGTTAGCAGCCGTATCAATTGAGCGATAACCTGCGGCCAGTGCTTCTTCGATAAGTGCTGGTGCTTCAGCATCAGTAATTTTCCAGGTACCAAAACCCACAGTCGGAATTTTTAATCCATCGTTTAGGTTAATGTATTTGTGGTTAATCATTTCTGTGCTCCTTGAATTTTTTTAGCGATCTCATAAGCGCGAACAATAGCTTCTCTTTTATGCATTTTCTCAAACCATACTTTCAGTTGAGGAAAATCATTTAAATCCATGGATTGCATTTTATAAAGGGCAATCCATGGATAAATCGCCATGTCAGCAATCGTGTACTCTTCTGCTGCCACCCATTCTTTGTTTTCTAATTGTTGATTTAAAACGCCGTACAATCTCGCCGTTTCCTTAATATATCTTTCCATCGCGTAAGGAATTTTTTCAGGAGCGTATACATTGAAGTGATGATTCTGTCCGGCCATAGGCCCAAGACCGGCCATTTGCCAGAATAACCACTGTGAGACCTCTGCTTTTTTGCGAGGTTCATGAGGAACAAACTTTTTTGTTTTTTCGGCCAGGTACCAAAGAATTGCCCCTGATTCAAAAAGATTCAAAGGACCTTTATGATCTTCAGGTTCACTATCGACAATGGCAGGGATTTTATTGTTAGGTGAAACTTTTAAAAAATCAGGATTGAATTGCTGATTCTTAGTAATGTCTACCGGGTGCAGATTATACGGAAGCCCCGCTTCTTCTAGGAAAATAGTAATTTTATGGCCGTTGGGTGTTGACCAATAATGTAAGTCGATCATCTATCCATCCTTGTTAACATAGGGAATATGTTAACAAAGATTTTTTAGATGGACACATGAAGAATGCTTTTTAGAGAAAAAAGCAAGTTACCAAAAAGTGATTTTAGGCCGTGCGCTTAGCAACGTGACCGATTTCTTCATCAATAACGTCTGTAAGTCTTGAGTCATCAACAAGAATCTCGGTTGCAAAGCGTTTTACCACTTCCCCCTTCTTATTAACAACGAACTTCTCGAAGTTCCAGATTACATCACTATCATTTCCTTCATCGAGACCACGCTTAATAAAAGCACGTTTGGCCTGACTGTAAAAAGTCCCGATTGAATCAGGTGCTTCAGTCGTCAAATGTTGATAAAGGGGGTGTTGCCCTTCTCCTCTTACGATTGTTTTTTCAATTAGTGGAAAATTAAATTCTTCAGCATCACCAAATAACTTAATGGCAAACTCATCTGTTTGAACGGCGATAATTTTCAAGTCTGTTCCTTCATAATTTTTAGACAGCTGATGAAGTTTTTTTAACTGAAGAGTAGAACCTGTATTAACTGGGACATTCACGAAAAGAAGAACTTTATCTTTAAAGTCATTCAAAGATATAACTTGGCCTTGGTGATTTTTTAAACTGATATCATAAATATTCATAACTATATCCTCTACTGAGCGAGTTTAACGGAGTCGACGATTTGTTTGATCAGCAAATCGATAAAACTTTGATCCTTAAGAGAAAACTGGCAATAACGATTAGTCGATCTATTTGAGCGCATAGCGCTGCTTAAAGGGGAAATGAGAGAGTAGGCCAGCACTTTACAATCGACTGACTGATCTACAATTTTTTGCTCTTGAGCTTCTTGTAAAAAACTGTAAAGTCTTGTCCAGAGCCTTCCAAATGTATCTGGAAGAATCTTAATGGCATAGGGATGCTCTCTTTCAACCTGATCCATATACAAACTTACGACTTCAGAATTCTGCAAATAAAATTCCACGTAGCTGGTAAAAAATAAAGTTAGTCTGACTTTAAAATCAGCAGGATTTTCAACCCTACTCAAAATGTTTGCAATTTCTGCAAAGCGATCAGACATCATCCCTTCAAAGATCGTCTCCAGAAGAGCTTCCTTCCCCCCGAAGTGAAAGGAAATTAAACTGGGGTTTGCATTAGCATGATCACAGATCTCTCTGACTGAAACTCCGTGATAGCCGCGTTCGCAAAAAAGAGAGAGAGCGGACACGATCAAACGATCGCGCCCATTCTCTTTAGTTTTTTTTACAATAGCATTCATGACTACTCTGTCACCATAGAGTTGTCTTTTACGTCAGATTGACTCTCTTCCTTTGTACGGTGATTTTCTTTTTTAGTTTCGCTTTTCCCTCCACTTGTCATCTTAGATCCCAAACCGTTCGCCCATACTCTGAAGCGATCGATGTAAACGAAGATCGATGGGAGAACAATTAAAGTCAGAATCGTTGATAAAGCAACACCCGCTACAATTGCAACCCCCATTGAAGTTCTAGTTCTAGAAGCTGGGTTCAATCCGATTGCAATAGGTAAAGTACCAGCGATTAGAGCAAATGAAGTCATTAGAATTGGACGAAGACGAGTCTTACCTGCCTCAATGATCGCAAGACTTCTATCCTTACCTTCTTCCATCAATTGTTTAGCAAAGTCGACCATTAAAATCCCGTTTTTACCGGCAACACCGATAAGCATGAAAAATCCAAAGATCGCAAACAGATTCATGGTTTTTCCAGTTAAATATAACCCGAAAAACGCACCACTGATTGCAAGCGGAAGCGAAAGCATAATCGTTACAGGAGTAATGAATGACTCATATAAAGATGAAAGAATAAGATAAATAACTAGGATACCAAACCCAACAGCAATGATTGTTGAAGTCATTAAACTTGCCATATCTTCAGCGTCACCACCTAAGTTCAGGGTTACTCCCGGCTCAAGTTTTAAGTCTCCATTATTCAATCTCTCAATATACTCTGCCATGATCTGATTTAAACCTTCTCCTGGCTTTAATCCAGATGAAATCTCAATAAAACGTCCACGGTTCATCCTCTCAATTGAAGCTGGACCAGTAGTCTCAACTCCGTCAGCAACGTCTGAGAGTTTAACAAGACGGTTGTTGATGTTAGGAACATATACTTGAGAGTAAAGTTTCTTTAAATCTCTTTGCTCATCAGTTAAACGGACTCGAACATCATACTCTTGTCCATTTTCACGGAAAACAGCTGGAGTGGCCCCTTCTACCTGAGCTCTAAGTTCAGCACCTAAGGTCTTAGTGTTAATACCATATTCTTTCGCTTTACCAGGTTTAACTTTAACCTGAAGCTCTGGCTTACCAGATCTGTAGTTCGAGTCAACGTCTACAACACGCTTATCTTTTTTCAATGCTTCAAAAAGTTTCATCGCACTACGCTCTAGGGCCTGTGCGTCTGGTGAAGTGATGTTAAAAATTAGCGGCTGACGTCCCATCCCTGAAGTGTCATATTTTTTAACGATAGGGTTTGCAATGTCTTTATAAGCAACAAGCTGCTCACGCATTGTATTTCTAAATTGTTCAGACGTGATCCCATTTCTCTCTTTTTTCAACTTAACAATAAATGTTGCTTTGTTAACCTCTCCGTTTTCATTACCAGCTGAGTAAAGAACGAAGTCGACAATAGAATTTTTCTTAACAATGTCTTTTATCTCTGTTGCAACTTCTGCAGTTCTCTCAATATTAGTCCCTGGAGCTAGTTCAAGCGTAATATTAAACTCATCAGCGTTATCATCAGGAACGAATTCACCTGGTAGAAATCCTGCAACGTAAAAAGAGAAAAGGAAAATTGCAAGTGTCGCTCCAATTGTTGCCAGTGGAGACTTTAGTGTGAACTTTAAGAATGTTTCGTAAATGTTTTCCAACCAAGTTTGGAAGCGATCAAACCCTCTAACCATACGGCCTAGAGTTTTATCATAGATTCCAGGGTTCGCTGGAATATGCTTAATATCATGGTGCTCGCCTCCGAAATAAGCTGCTAGCATCGGGATAATAGTAAGGGCAACGAAAAGCGAAATCGCCATTGAGAAAGCAACTGTTAAACCAAACGATTTTAAAAACTGTCCGATTGTTCCTGACATCATGGCAACTGGTACGAATACGGCCATAACAACAAGTGTGATAGCAATAACGGCCATCTGGATTTCAGCTGTCGCTTTTGCTGCAGCTTCTTTTGAATCATAACCTTTTTCCATAAATCGGTAAACGTTTTCGATTACAACAATCGCATCATCGATCAAGAGACCTACGGCCAGTGTTAGAGCAAGAAGGGTTACAATGTTAATTGTAAATCCTGCCATACCAAGTAAAACGAAAGACCCAATAAGTGAAACTGGAAGTGAAAGGGCCGTGATCAGAGTTGATCTGATAGATCCTAAGAAGAAAAATACTGTAATAACTGTTAGGATAATACCGATAACAATTGTTTCATAAACATCAAAAACGTTTTCTTCAATCTTAATAGATGAGTCAACGATGATATCTAACTTAGGAGCACTCTTAGTGTCTTTTAACTCTAAGTTAATAGCGGCCGCTTTTTTCTTAATATCTTGGGCAACTTTAAGTGTGTTTGATCCTGCCTGACGATAAACTTGAAGAGTTAATACTCTTTCTTCATCCAAAAATGAGCGTGATTTTTCATCTTCTAATGTATCTTTAACTATACCAAGATCAGCTACGCGAGTTGGCACTTCGTTACCGTAAAGGTTAACTAGTGTATCGGCAATTTCCTGAACATTTGAAAACTCTCCCACTCCTCTAAAAACTAGTTCTTTATCAGCGCGAGAAACTTTACCAGCTGGAATGTTTTCTCCCATTGCTCCTACTTGGCCAGCAACTTGAGAAACTGAGATTTCACGTCCTTTAAGTTTACTTCTATCTAGCAAAACGTGAATTTCTCTTTTTCTACCACCAATAATTTCTACCGCACCAACGTTATCTACCTGCTCCAGGCGAGGCTTGATAACTCTGTCAGCAAGGTCGTATAGCTCACCATCGCCTAAACCTTTTGCTTTAACAGAAAGGTAAACGATAGGAGAATCCGCAGGGTCGAACTTTTTAATGATCGGGTCTTCTACATCATCAGGAAGATCTGCTTTTGCAATATTTACTTTATCGCGGACTTCCTGCTCAGCAACCTTTGAATCTTTATCGTCGTTGAATTCAACGATGATAATTGAAACACCTTCAAGGTTTCTAGACTTTAAACGCTTGATACCTGAGATAGAGGCAATATTATCTTCAAGTGGTTTAGATACCAGTGTCTCAATCTCTTGAGGACCAGCACCTTGATAAACTGATTGTACAGTTACTACCGGAATAGAAACATCCGGGAACAAGTCAACTGACATTGATTTGAAGGCAGTGAAACCACCTACTAAAATCCCAATAATCACGCAGGTGATAAATATGGGTCTCTTAATTGATACGTTTGCTAAACTCATATTATTTCTCCCCTTGGTATAATTTCAGCTGTGATTCAAGCGCCAAGATTTGAGTAGCGGCAAGGATACGTGAAGCTTGTGCTGACGTGTAATCCTGCTCAAATAAAAGAACCTGATAAGTCGTTGTACGACCTTGTCTTAATCTCGTTCTTTCATTCTCAAGTTTTGCTTTTTGTGCCACTTCCATAGAGCGAGCGATTTTAAGTGTCGCTTTCGATTCCGAAAGTTTTTGCTTTAAATCAATCCAGTCTTGGTCTTGTGTGTAAATAAGATTTTGTTCGCTCAGTTCAGCAGATTCTTTTAAACGTCTTGCTCCGGCCTTGGCATCTGAAACTGCAGAGAAATTCAGAGGCATATTGAACATCACTCCAACGTATCCAGAATCGTAATCTGTTTTATTTCCGTTTTTAAAAGCACGTGATGCTTCTAATCCACGTCCTTGAAGAGCGTATCCACCAACAACATCTAGAGTTGGTTTATTTCTTTCAAGAATTAATTCACTTGAAGCTTTTGCTAAAGCTGTCTGAGCTCTCGCCGCTTTCACATCCAGTCTTTCTCCCGGACGAGTTTCAGGAATCACAATATTTTGAAGATTAGCGTAGTCCACTGTCTCCAGACTTGGTGTCGCAGTTGTTGATTCCAGATTCAAGTAAGTATTGAAAGCTCGCTGCGCGCGCTCAACATCGTTCTGTGCTTGTTGCAATTGAAGTTTATAAGATTCAATCAGAGCAGAGGCCTGAAGAACATCGGCACTTTCACCAAGGTTTTTTTGTTTTTGTTTGTTAACGTAGTTGTAAATGTTTTGACCAGCACTTAATGCCTGCTCTTGAATAGCAACACGCTCTTTTGCTGTTGAAAGTTGCCAATAGGCCACTTCAGCATTAATCAAAAGAGTGCGGGAATTCGCTAAAGCACCATACTGTGTGGCCAAGTTTTGGTTTCTTGTCACTTCAGCTTGCGCCTGCACTGTACGTCCAAATCCGTTACCCCATAAAGGCATTCTCAGCTCAACAGTTGGAGTTGCATCCCAATAAGTTGATGGTACTCCAGCAGCAAAATTTGAGTTGTCGTATTTTGTCTTTGTAATCGTGTAAGCAAGTTTTGCTTCAAGACCAAAATCAAACTTTTGTGTAAGTCCAGCACTGTAAGTTCCTACATGTTTTTCGTCATATGATGGCGACTGAGGAGGTGCTGGAATAGTTGAATCAAAACTCTGTCTTGCTTCAGCAAAGAAGTAAGGTGATGTAATCAAATCAGCTTCACGAGAAACTAATCCTGCTCCATCGGCCTGGGCCTTTCCTTGTCTGAATGCTAAACTTTTTTCTTCAACTTGAGCTAGATATTCATTGAGAGTCAGGGCGTGGGCAACAGGACCCGCGACAATCGATCCAATGACCACGATTGTTTTTAACATAATTTACCTCATGTTTTTTAATGATGTAATCAAACGATTACTTTGTTTTCCACGTTGAGTATCATCGAAAACTATGATGTAATCAAGTGATTACTTCTTGAGGTTTGTAATATTTCTGGCCAAGCTAAGGAAAATAAGGTGTTATGAGGTTAAATTATGACAACAAAACAAATTAAGAATAAAAACAAAGATCGTTTAGCGACCGAAGAGCGCCTTATTAAGGCGGCAGAAGAGATATTCTCTAAACACGGATTCAAGGGCGCGACTACGCGTATGATTGCCAAAAAAGCTGACGTTAACGTTGCCTTAATTGCCAGATACTTTGATGGTAAATATGGTTTGATGATTAAGTTTATCGAAAAGAAGGCCATCGAATGCCGCTTTATCGAACTCGACTATCCTCCTCAAGAAACACTGACTGCAGAATGTCTGGAATTCGCCAAACAAAGACTTTCGTTTTTCATCGATGACTTGAACTTATTTAAAATTATTATGGTTCAATTTTTAACTGATCCAAAATTTTTAAAAAAGTTTCATGAATCATTAGTTATCTTTGAAACTCATCCTGCTTTTCAAGCTCGATTAAATACGCTTGTTGAACAAAAAAAAGTCATACCTACTATTGATACAGCTCAAATACTTGAGATAATTGAAGACTACATTTTCAGTGTGGTAATGACTAAAATCCTCATTGATAATATTCCAGTTAATGAAGCTGTTACTTACATTGAACAATTCATTAAAATTTTCTGTAAAGGCCTAGAGATTAATAATAAAGACCAATAAAAAGAGGCAGCAACTATTAGTAGTTGAATGTTACACTTGTTATTATTCATAAAAATACATCCTGAGTTCTAGTAGCTTGCGGCCTAACTTAAAGATTACATAAATTTCACTCTCCCATCAGATTAAAGGATTGCCTGTAATTCTCCCTTCATTCATACTGCAATATAATGAAAATTTTTACGGCATTCCTCTTTATTTTTTTTAGCTTTAAATCAGTGGCCGATACTGATTTAAAAGAGACTGCTTTACCTAATGGAAGAGTGATTACCGTAACAGGACACCCCACCTATCCTCCAGTGATGTGGATCAACAAAGATACAAATCAGTTTCAAGGCATTGCGATTGAACTCTTACAAATGATCTTTAACGAGATTAATGTAAAAGTAACTTTTATCAATGTTGATACTTGGGCACGCGCTCAGGAAGAAGTTAAAAGTGGACGCATTGATATGCTTCTGCCGCCATATAAAACATCAGATAGAATTACTTTTTATAATTTTGCTGCTGAACCATTCATGCGTGATGAGACAGTTGTTTTTGTAAGAAAAGGCATGGAGTTTAAATTTGATAACTTTAACGATCTGTTAAAATTTCCAGGAACTGCCATTATCAACGACAGCTTTGGTTCTGATTTTGATAATTTTGAAATTGTTCACAAAAATCTTACCAGACTTGCCACCAGTGAGCAGTGTTTTCGCTTTGTCGACAAAGGACGTGCCCGTTATGTTATTGCCGGCCTCTCTTCCGGGACAGCATTACTTTCCAAAATGAACTGGGAAGATAAATTTTCAGTACTTCCAAAAAGAGTTGTCATCACAGGTATGTATGCTCCAATTTCTCTAAAATCACGATGGAACAATACTGAAATAAATAACTACCTGAAGAAAAAATTTGATGAATACAACCGCAAAGGAATAGTAAAACAACTTGAGAAAAAATACCTTGCTATCTTAAAGAAAGAGAACAAGGACTCAAAAATTTTATTAAACAAAAGCACTAAGCCCAGTAATGGCCCGACCTAAAACAAGACTGTTGATTTGTTTTGTTCCTTCGTATGAGTAAAGGGCTTCAGCATCACCTAAAAATCTTGCCACCTTATTAGAAATTAAAATTCCATTGGCACCCATTAATTCGCGGGACATACTGGTAATGGTTCGACATCCGACCGTACAAAAAACTTTTGCCAATGAAGCTTGTTCATCCGACATCACTCCTAAATCATGCAATTGGCTTAGTCTGGTGGTCAAGCATTGCATAGCTGTTAACTGCGAAAGCATCTGAGCAAGTAGATCCTGAGTCATTTGAAAACCGGCAATCGGACGGTCAAACTGACGACGATCCATTGTGTATTGAAGAGTGTGTTCATAGGCACCACGGGCACAACCTACGGCCTGCCAGGCCACTCCGGCCCTGGTCATTTTTAACACTCTCGCTGTGTCTTTAAAAGAGTTGGCGTTTTGCAGGCGTCTTTCTTCTTTAACTTTTACATTATCTAATTTGATGAGCGCATTTTGAACAATTCTCAGAGACATCTTATCTTCAATCTTTTCTGTCGTAAGACCATTGGTTGTTCTATCAACAATGAATCCTTTCACCATGTGATCATCAACATCTTTGGCCCAGACAATAATATAATCAGCAAATGTAGCGTTCCCGATCCATTTCTTCTCACCGTTAATTGTCCAAGTATCCCCTTCACGTTTACAAGTTGCTTTAAGCCCCATAGAGGCCGCAGAACCTACATCTGGTTCAGTTAAAGCGAAGGCGCCGATTTTATCCATAGTGACCATTTGTGGAATGAATTCTCTTTTTTGTTCTTCGGATCCACAAAGATAAATTGAATTCATAGCAAGGCCTGAATGCACGCCAAAAAAAGTGCACGTTGAAACATCTACTCTGGCAATCTCTTCACCTATCATTCCTTCTAAAAGATTTGAATGCTCCTGACCTCCTAAAGACTTCTCATAAGTCAGTCCGATAATATTGAGCTTTTTCATTTTTTCTATAATCTGAAAGGGAAAATCCCCTTTCATCCAATACTCAGTCGCAATAGGCTCCACTTCTTCCAGCATAAATCTTCGCACATTAGCAAGCACCACTCTTTCTTCATCTGTCAGATGAGAACGAGTGTCGTAAAAATCCCCATTAATAGGGGGAAATTTGGGTTCACGGCGCTTCTTAATTTTTCTTGCCTGATCCAGCCATAAAAGTAATTCATCGCCTTCAAGTTCGCCTAAAAATGACAACATCGCAGGTATGTTCTTGATAAGATTTATATCTTTTTTACTTTTGTCTTCTGCTTTGTCGAAAGCATCTTTTAGTTTTCCGCTAATTTCGTTCCAAAAATTTTCCATATAAAACTCCCTGCCCAATTGATTGCAATGCCTTTGCCAGCTTTGATCACGGCATGCAATTGACAGGAAGTTCTTTTAACAGATCTGTCTGACCTTCTGTCTAAACTTTCCAGGATTGGTTTTAGTTTTCAACTTAAAAAATCTGGTAAAATAATTGGGGTCTTCGAATCCTAACTCCAGTGCGATCTCACTGACTGATAAATCAGAATAGGCCAGCAGTCTCTTGCTCTCTAAAATACATCTGTCTTGAATGATCTCTCTGACGTTTTTCCCAATATTGCGATTCACCTTTGCCGTCAAAGACTTGGTTGCCACCCCCATCGTCTTTGCATAAAAATCAACATTGTGGTGAATCTTATAATTCTTTTCAATTAAATCATTAAACTCATCTCTAAACTTTGAAATGCGCGAAACTTTCACTGGTGTATCTTGAATGAAGCGTGAAAAAAGAATAAGAAGCTTCGCCAGATTGAGCCTCAAAAGAATTTCAAAATCTTTTTCTTCTGCTTCGTATTCTTTTAACAGTTCTTCGTAAACTGTATGAATAGCATTTTTTTGAACTCCTGTAAGACTTAGATAATCAACAGCAGGTCTTAAGGCCTCGGATAAAACAAAAGCTTCATCACTGGAAAACATCGACAGGTTTTCAAACTCGACGACAATTCCACAAGTCTCTTTACTCATCGACCATGAATGCACTTGTGCCGGCATCATAAAAAACATGGCGCCAGCTTTCACTACGTGTCTTTTAAAATCTATTTCATGCCAGCCAGAACCTTTAGTGATGAACACGAGGTGATAAAAATTATGTTTATGAGGAAAAGGCACGGCCGGATTTAGTCTATCTTCTAATCTTGTGACCCTTACCTGATGGGTGATTCCCGAGACCACTCCAAAAGAGCGCATAGGGTGAAGAGTCTTTAAATCGTCGTGATGATGGTGTTTTTTCATAAAATGACTCTATCATAAAATAGGGCGTTTTGTGCTAAATATTACCCCCTCAGTCCATAGTAGACTACCTTTAAACCCTCTATAATAAGGTTATAAGTGAGGTACTAAAATGAAAAAGCTTACAGGTCTGTTTATCCTATTAAATATTATGGCATTTAACGCCTATTCAAAAGACTTTGAACTCATAAAAGAACACTCACGCATCGCTTTTGATGTCGATTACATGCTGATGACAAAAGTTGACGGCCAATTTAAAGACTTCAAGGGCTTCTTTACGTTGAATGCTGCTGAAAACGATATCTCTAAAATTAAAATTACCGTTAAAGCTGACAGTGTTGATACAAACGATGGAAAAAGAGATTTCCACTTAAGAGGCCATGAGTTTTTCCTCGTTGCTACTTATCCTGATATTACTTTCGAAAGCCCAGGCCCTATTAGAATTGAACCTGGAAAAAAAATGCAGGTTGGTGGGTACTTAACAATGAGAGGAATTAAGCGTCCTATAATCTTAGAAGGGATTTACAAAGGAAAATTGAAAGATCCTTGGGGAAAAGACAACTACTTCTTTAATCTGACTGGAGAACTTGATAGAAAGGCCTACGGGATTGTTTGGAATAAAACAATGGATGCAGGTGGCGCTTTAATTGGTGATATCGTTAAGCTTAATTTAACAGTGCAGGCCCAGGTGTTGGGAGAAAAAACACCTTTTTCAACTCACATGGTTCCTACAACAAAAGGGATTGTTGAGCGCGATCAGCTGAGTAAAGGAAAAATTAAAAAACTTACAACACCAACAGACCCAAAAGATCAAAGTAAACCTAAAAAATAAAGCTTCGTAAAAAGAATGTCCTAACGGGCATTCTTTTTCCCCCATGTCTCCAACGCCTTCACCACATCTTTTAATGACTCACCAAATTCAGTTAGTGTGTACTCAACTTTCGGTGGAACTTCCGGATAAACTTCTCTGGTTAATATTTTATCTTGCTCCATTTCACGCAATTGTTTGGTCAACATTCTCTGAGTGACGGTTGGAAGATTTTTTTTGAGCTCTCCGAAGCGCAGAGTTTTTTGTTTCAAAAGATTATAAAGAATCACTCCTTTCCACTTTCCTCCAATGAGTTCGAGTGCCGCTTCTACAGGACATCCTTCAGCGCATGTGTTTGATTTTCTCTTCATTTAATACCTTCTCTATGGCCTGGTTCTGCTGGTGATACTACATCCAGAAACAGTGCGTACTTGCCCTTGAAATCCAGATAAAATAGAATCGTCTGAAGAGATAGTAATCGTATTAACAAGGAAAATATATGAGAGCTTTAGGTTATACAAAGGCACACACACTAGACCAATTTGATATTCAAGAAGTTGAAGTGAAAAAACCTGAATTAAAACCTCTCGACCTCCTGATTCGAATCAAGGCCGTCTCCGTTAATCCAGTTGATACAAAAATCAGACAGAATCGATCTGCGACAGATTCAACACCGGTTATTTTAGGTTGGGATGCTTCCGGCATTGTTTTAGAAGTTGGAAGTGCTGTGAACACTTTTAAAGTTGGTGATGAAGTTTATTACGCTGGCGAATTAAATCGCGCGGGATCCAATGCTGAAATGCAGGCCGTTGATCATCGCCTGGTTGCCAAGAAACCAAAAAATATCAGTTTTACTGAAGCGGCGGCCCTGCCTCTAACATCAATAACAGCATGGGAAGCTTTGATTGAAAATAGAGCACTCGCTCTCGAATCCAATCCTACGATTCTCATTATCGGTGGCGCAGGTGGTGTGGGGTCAATGGCCATTCAAATTCTTAAAGCAAAAACAAAAGCGATCGTTATCGCAACGGCCTCTAGGCCAGAAACCATTAACTGGTGTAAAGAGCTAGGGGCCGATCATGTCATCAATCACGCCCACGATTTAAAAGAAGAATTGCAAAAAATTAATATCGCTGAAGTCGATGCAGTCTTTAGTACCACCCACACTTCAAACTATCTTGCCAAAATAAATGACATCATCAGACCGTTTGGGAATTTTATTTTAATTGATGACCCAAAAGATTTAAACGTAGCACACTTTAAACAAAAATCGATCAGGACAACATGGGAGTTCATGTTTAGTAAAAGTATGTTTAATTACCATCCTGAAGAACAAGGTTATGTCTTAAATGAAATCGCACATCTGGTTGAGAGCGGAAAAATAAAATCGACAGTGAAACTCATACTTGAAGGGCTGAATGCTGCTAACTTAAAAAAGGCACACGAAACACTTGAGTCATCGAAATCTTTTGGTAAGATCGTTTTAAAAGCAGCCAGAGAGTAAAACGAGAAACTAGCTTGGTGTAAGAATCAAGGGAATGATAAGTTCCTGTGGATAAGTCGCAGCTTTCCAGTAACTTTTTAAAGGAATATTTTTAGCAACGCTAATCACTCGTCTTAAAACACTCATATCAAGCTTTCCCTGAATAAGTATCGCATCCAGGATTTCGCCTTCTTTATTTAATGTCACTTTGATTTTGATTAACTGATTCTCGCGGATATTAAGTGTTGAACCTAAGCGATTTTCAAAGAAATTTTTAATTTGTCCAAACAAGTGACCGTGATCGAAATCACCAGCTCCAGTCCCTGTTCCATTTCCTGATCCAGAACCATCTCCAGATCCTCCCGATCCAACTCCTCCAGTAACTGCTGCACTTACTGCTCCATTTGTCACAGAGACAGTGTCAGTCGTCGTAGCGACTGCTGTTGTCTTAGTTACAGCTTTAGTAGACACAGTCTTAGAAACTGTACGCACCGGGGCCTGGGCCATTGATTTTTTGCCACTGAAATTAATACCGGCAAGTGAGATGGTTCTTTTTCCACCACCACCGTTTCCGGTAAGTTCTAATGTATGAATTGAATTGCTATAGAAGGCCCACGATCCAAGAACAATAAAAAGCGCATGCAACCCGATAGATGCAGAAACTGATTTTAATGTTGAATTCGCAAGTGTTCCCATTTTTATTTTTTACCAAAAATAACTTACCCTGAAGCCTAGCTCTCTTGGGGTATTGATTTGATAGTACTTCACATTATAAGTACCAGTTGCATTTGTTAACGCTGAACTCGGTGACCCATCATATATCACATATTCTTTGTCGAAAATATTTTTCACGTAAAGTTCCAGAGAGTAGGAAGAAAATGCATACTGCGTGTTTACATCAAAATAGTACTGATCCTCGATTTTTCTGTTGTTTTCAGCATTTGAGAACGATTTTCCAAGAAAGCGCCCAGTCGTCCCAAGAGACCACATATCCGTCAGCATAATCTTATAGTTAAGCATGACTGTGACCTTCGGAGCATTTGGAAACTCTTTACCTGTATAGTTAAAACCGCTCTTTTTGAAATCCACAAAGCGTGTATGTACATACCCGGCGTTTAAACTTACGCTTTGTGCCTGTGTTAAGTAGTAGTTACTTTGAACTTCTGCCCCGTAAACTTCAGACCTCGAAGCGTTTTCCACCTGAGTGTCATAAAAGTCATTTGAAAGACGAACCGAAACCTGCTGGTGTTTCCAGTTAGTGTAAAAAACGTTTGTTGAGATATTAAACTGTGACTGCTCATACTTGTGAGACAACTCATAGTTGTTGGTTCTTTCCGGGTCATATGAAACAGGAAGGGCCTTCGCTCTGTTGATACTCAATCCTCCACTTCTATAAGCTTCTGTGTAGGCAATTCCAAAGTGATTGTTAGCGTTCATGTGATAAACGTAACCTAGTTTTGGAAGAAAAATAAAATTTTCTTCTTTGTCGCCGTAACTTCCAGACGATTTTTTTAGGTAGTTATCAACTGTCGTATTCGTTCCAGCGCTCCCTGTGTCTTCTGTTCTGTTGGCAGCAACACTTGTTCCGTATTTATTATGAGAAAATTCAACACGCCCGCCGAGATTCACCACATGCTCATCATTGAAGTCATATGTGAATGAATTGAAGACTGAGTAAATAGTGCGAATGTTTTTAGAATCCTGAATAACAGCAACCGGAGTTGTGTTCACTCCACCGATTGGGAAGAGCAATTTAAAATCGTGATGTTCACGAAGAGTGTAATTTGAGATATTCATTCCCAGCATGTTGTTTACTTTTTCATTCTTAAAATAAAGTAAATTCTCTAGGCTGTAGAAATTATCTTTATGGTCTTCCAGTCTTGTTCCTGCAAGATTAACAGGAGCACCATCCGAGTCTGAAGACTCTTTAAATGTGCTTTGTGAATAAGCTAAAATAGCTGTATTGCTGAAATTTTCATTGATATTCTTTAAGTAACGAATGCTTCCTTGCTGATTTCCAACACGTGAATTCAGGTCAACATCTTCTGTCACCTGACGATTGAATGGATTCGGCCCCTGTACGTAATTACCACCTGACTTGTTTCTCATTACTTTTACGTCAAAGAGAAGTTTATCATCTGTCGTTAACTGATATAAAAGTTTCGCATTTAAATTGTCGCGATTTTTATCTCCCCATTCTTTGTTATTTGTCGTCACGTTTGTAATAAAACCATCAGACAATTCTTTATTGTACGAAACTCTTGAAGTTAATTTACCTGGAATGATCTCTTGATTTGTTGTCACCCCAACCTCTTTTCTATCAAAAGAAGCGTAACCTAGCTTTAACTTACCTTCAGTAAAAAATGTCGGCTCGTTATGATCAATTAAAATCGTACCAGCAAGTGAGTTAAATCCCTGAGTCGTCGACTGGGCCCCTCGGTGGATTTCAATGGTATCCATATCCCACAAATCAAAACTGCCCGCTTTAACAGCTAAGTCCGTTTGAAAAACATCATCAACCATGATCGAAGCAAGGTTGTCTTTTTGATATCCGGTTACACCAGTATTTTTAATACCTCTGATACTGAATGTTTCACCTTTACTGTCGCGGTTAACCTGAATATTAGACTGACCGTTAAGAGCTGAAACAGAAGAGTCTTTCACACCTTCTTTATAGGTATCATCTTTGATAACAGTGATGCTTGAAGTGGTATCGTTATATTTCTTTTTTTCCTTGCTACCTTTGATGACAATTGAATCTAGCTCTAGTGATCCATTGGGTTCGGTTTGAGAAAAAACGCTTTGAGATACGAGTAACATAAAAACGGGAAAGAAAAGTTTCATATAAATCCAATTATTGTTTAATATAGCTCATAAAATTTGGGGCCTGTTTTGCTTTTAAGTAAAGCTTCTCCCCAAGGACAACGTTTGCAATTGTAGCTGATCTCCAGGCCATTAAACTGGTCTGGGGCTCAGAGATACCATGAGAGTGACGGCTGAAATTAAGTGCGAAGACTTTATTATCAGTTGATCCATTCCACTTCACGGAAAAATCCTGATTGAAGACAAAACGGTCTTCCTGATCAAAGCTAATTTTGCTTTTTATAGGATCTAGGATTTTAGGGATAGTATTTGAAAAACCTGTGCAAAGAATAACGACATCAGCAGCGATTTCATCAAGGCCGTCACTGAAATGATTGTCTAAAACTAAAAGATATTTTCCGTTAATTTCTTTAGCATCATTTAATCTTCTACTAGGAAGAATTTGGATATCTCTTGAATCCCCTTCAACAAACTTTAACTGGTAAAGCTCTTTGTAGATATCTTCAAGATAAGTTGGAGTGTTTCCGTCACTCGCTAGCTTTTGTGATTTGACGATCGACCCTTTTTTCGCCAGGTCCATCGGAAAAAAATCTTCTACGTAGTTTGGCGTGAAGAATTCATTGGTAAATGGTGATTCATCAAGTGGTTGAAGACCAGATCTTCCAGTAATCACTTTAATGCTTTTTGCTTTTCCCCATTTCGCTTTATAACTATTTCTAAAAATCTCAACACCCGTTTGTCCACCACCGATGATGACAACGTCTTTTCCTTCAACATTTAAATCAGCAAGCTGAGCAGATTTTGCATGGAAAAAGTTTTTAGAAATGAGATCCACAGTGCATTCCGGGATTCTTGGAGTCAGTCCTGTACCGATACAAATATTTTTTGCCGTAAACTGTTCATCACCTGCTGTGATAACAAAATTAGTTCCATTGAAGTCTACATTTGAAACGGGAGTATTAAACTGTAGTCTGTGTTCCAACTGAGTTGTGACCCATTGACAGTACATTTCAAATTCACGTCTTGTCACAACTTGTCTTCCAGTGTTCATAAAAGCATGGAAGAGACCGTTTTGAACCAAGTAGTTTAAAAATGAATATGGGCTTGTCGGATCAACCGGAGTAACAAGATCTTTCATGTAAGACGTTTGCATATCTGAATCAGAAAACATAATTTCAGAATGCCATTCAAAACTTTTTTTAGCATCGAAGAACCTGAAATTGAATTCTTTAGACTTATCTAAAATAGAAGCAAGGCTCAAATTAAATGGCCCAATCCCTACTCCAATCAAATCGTAATGTTTAGTCATGGATTGCCTCTCTAGCTTTAAGCCCAAGAAAAATTGGACTCACAAGATCACTGCCTACCATCGGTTTTAGCCTCTCGCTGGAGTCACCATAACCAATTTTGAAGCGCACTTTATTTAATAAAACTCTATGAACAGATGCATTTAAAAAATTTAATTCAGGATCAATCGTTTTGCCTTCAAGATATTCAGACACAACCGATGCTAAAATTTCATAAAACTCGATTTCTTTTAGGCCATCACTCTCTTCCATCACTTCTGAAACAAAACGTAGCACGGTCACCAGGTGTCCTGTCATCAAATCGTGGATCAAATAATTGGCCGGAAGTTTATCCAGTTTCGCTGCTATTTCACTAAAATCCGATCTTTCCAGTAGTACCGAATTTTGGGCCAGTCTTAAATCACCTTGAAAATCTTTCAGGATGACATTGTGAGGTCTAAAATTTTTCATTTTCAGAATGATATTCTGACCGTGAGACACTAAACCAAGCCCGTACTTAAGTTGAAGATGATAAAGCGGTAGGATAACAACTTTGAAATACTCTTTAAGCCATTCTTGTTTAGAAAGACCCGATTTTTTAATGTAAGCGCCGACTAAAGAATTTCCCTCTAGGTCTTGATAAAAGAGACTACCTGTTAGGATGGCCAGCTCTCCAGGACCTTGTTTAGAGGCCATACTCTCACGCCAAACTGTTCCTAAGAACTCGTTGTAGCGATAAGGAACACCCTCAATCTGAGAGAATAATTCATGCTTCACACTCATTCCGGCCTTCTCAACCAGAACATCAGTCTTGTATTTTTTTAGCAATTCATCTTCGTGGCAAAGACCAAGAATATGACGAGAAAGTTTTGCACCGACAGAAATATACCTCGCTGGTATTCCTCTGATGGCCGAAGTATTTAAAATTGTCAGTGGCAATTTAATATCTAATTTTTCGGGATTGTGACGGTTTGATAATGTTCTGATTGAAATTTGAGGAACGTAATCATCCCCTAAGATTCCAAGTGAAACGATATCTCCCGCTACAATTTGAGCGTGGTATTGAATGTTAATAAAACGATTCCACTGCCATGGGTGAACTGGCATAAAATAAAAATCATCAAAATTGATGCTTTTTTCTTTTAATATTTCATGAAATCTTTCCATTTCATTTTTATCAAAGCTTTGTAATAATAATTTTTCAGCGTTCATTTGATCATCAAACGAACTTTCTACAAGTGCTTTTTTGACCGCAATCCAATGAAGAGAAATACCTTTTTCACTCTCTGGTGCAAAGTTTTCCATCTCTCTGGCGCCCCAACCGACACGGCCCTTGCTTAAAAGAATTTTTGGATGCCCATTCAAGTAGGCCTGAACTTCTTCGCCTGACATACTCGTCATTGAATCGACACTCACACCTTTTTGTTTTGCAAGAAGGGCCATGTCGCCAAACAAGCTATTGTGCATCTCCTCCAGAAAGTTTCCTAAAACAATATCGGTCATTTCCAAATCAGCTTTTGCATCAATGAAAAACTGACCGGCAGAAATGTCGTTTAAACCGTTTTTCCTAATACTTTTTGGATCCACTCTCATGTGATCCCAGATCCCCAACCACGCTTTAAAAGTGTAACGATCTCCACTTTGTAAATCGATCGCGTACTCGTTATCAGAGAGTTTAACTGCCGTTAAAATCTGCTCATAACAAAGCTCACCAATCGACTTGGCAATTAAGTTTAAATTAACTGTTTGCCAGTCGCTCATATGTGTCCCATATAGAAAGCTTCGCGTTTACATTCAAGTAAAGCGGCACGTTTATGAGGGAAATCAAATTCGTATAGTTTTTTCCATCCACCAGAAGTTTCAACATACTTTAAAACTTTAGCATTATCAGAACGTGGCTCGGCCATCACTCGCCTTGTTCTTACTTCATCGATGAATAAAAAGTGCAGTAACGATTTAATCGCTGCATCTGTATTATGGAATCCCAAGAAGCTTGTATCCCCGATGAGAAAATGGAACCCTCTATCGAATGCCTCACTTTCATAATAAGGCGCCAAGCGGTCTTCACGGCACCAGTACATTTCAAAGTATCCTGTCGCTACCCCGTTACATTCAAAGATCATGGGAAGCGTGTGTGGGTCTTTTAAACCTTTTTCGATGTATGCCTTTAGTTCTGGTTTTGGAAGTGGAAGCTCCCAAAAATCGGCAACGCGTGGTTGATTATGCCATTCATGAAAAATATCAAGATCACGAACTGGATCAATCATTCTAAAACTTAAAGTCTTTTCAATTTGTGGAATGTATTTCGAATACAATGTTCCTGTTTGAATATCCGGACGAACGGGATGAATTCTCTCAGCAGACGAAGTTGTCCATGTTTCAATTCCTAAAACATAGTCGCGGTCCTTGTGCCAGATTCCTCTTAATTGGAAAAACTGGTGGCGGCCAAAACGAATAACACCGTCTTGATTTAAAAAATATTTCTGCAATAAAAAACCAGATTTTTTATCCGGATTGAAGTTGTGAACTTCGACGGTCTTTAATTCAGTTGAATGCCCTAAAACATACTCTGCTGCCACCAAAAGAAGATCGTCATTAAGTAATGAGTCGTTCTTCATAATGTTTAACTTTAAAAGTTCGCCGTAAGCTTCTGCTTGAACTAAGAGCTCAGCATTGTGACTATTTTTCACACGACACAATCCTTCAATCATTTCTGCCGTGATTGATTCAAGACTGTGAAGTGGTTTATATGTAACAGGCTTCATCATATTAATCATAGATTGATCTCATAGATTGGATTAGGGAAAGCGTTATAGATCCCCAACGGATTGTCAGTCGTATTTTCATTCATATTAACGAACGAGCAAAGGAAGTTTCCTTTTTGCAGCAGTTCGGGGTTATCTAAGAGGTAATCAAAACAAGATGAATCTCTAACTCCAGACTCTCTCCATTTTGATAACTCTGATCTCAACATCGCCACTAATTGTGCTTCAGAAATATGAGCGTCTTTAGCAATCGTACTGATGGTATTAAAAACGGTATTGATAATCAGGTAGTATGCAAAAAGGGCATTCCCATTTTTCTCATCAAGCACATTTCCATTTTCAATTGTCATCAAATCTACTTCTTTAGAAAAAAGCTCAAACCCGGTTTTACTGTAACCAGTTCCGTGGCAGTCTCTAAAGAATGAAGACTTCGGCATATTATCTTTTATTTCTAAAATTAAATTCTGCTGGTGCGCCCCTAGCAAAATGCCATAGTTTGCCTGCGCCATCATAAGTGGCTTCACTGCCACTTCAAGAAATTTTGTAAACCACTCGCTGCCCACTTTTTCTACTGATTGATTCGTTTTTTCACTTGCTCGAAGAATCTGTTTACCAATCAAGCTCATGCCACTAATTGGATTATCCTGAGTAAGCGTCGCCAGGATAACTTTCTGTGCAGAGCTGCTGACGAAAGGGTTTAGCCTTAACGAAACGATCGTTTCATTAAGAATCTTTTTATCGCGATCAACTAAGGCCATGAATGCCGGCTCAAATAAAATATTAAAGTCTGGATAAGATTTTAAAAATTCTTTTCCGCTTGATGTCGACAGAACGTCGAGAACTTGAAGCCCTCTCACCACTTCTACTGGCAGCATGTGCCTGATGGAGTTGGTCAGGCGGACACTCATTGAAAACTTCAACATGTACGGTGACGTTTCGTTATAAATAGATCTTAAAGAAGAAGTTGGATGCCACTTCTCCTCTATGATGTCCGATGCCCCTAAGTCTACGAGTAAACCTTCTTCCATGTACTCTTTTATCAGAGGCATTTTAAGCAAAACGTTTTTTTGCCAAGGATGAACAGGGAAAGGAGTATAACCTTTTTTATCTAATACTTTAAAAGTATCACTCTTTAAATTTTCTTTTAAGAATACTTCTTTACTCCACTCTTTGTGCTCAAAGTTTCTTGAGACAAGAGAGTGAGTAATTTCAGGAGAGACCATAAACCAGTGAAGGGAAAAATCCCCTGCAGCTTCCGGAGAATATTTTTTAAAATCTTCCTCTGAAAACTCATCCCTATTTTTTGGATGCGGATGAAATGTATGACCGACAATCAATGCTTGTTCAGCATCCTTAAAATCGATTGATTCATTATTGTAAAGAGCGATCAAGTCCATTTCACGAAGAGCGAGAGAGGAGCTGATATTATCCATGCTGTTGATGATTCGATCCTGAAAAATACTTAATTGCTCTGGAGTTGTTTTATAGATTGATGAAAGATGATCAAGCAACACAACAACCACTTCAGAAAACGTTAACTCTGAAGCTTCACTGCTACTATTTTTTCTGTAATAAAAATGCCCTGAATACGAATGTCTTCCGACTAAGGAATAGTATTCAACCGGGATCACTAACATGCCTTCGTCTTTTAACCTGATCACAAACGAAGACGATTCATCGTCATGAAAAAAATCATTCCATTCTCTAAAAAGAGAATTAAAAAAACAGTTCGCAGAATGTTTAAGAGACAGCTGTTTTATATGCATTTATTTCACGTTCGGGCCAAAGGCCAAATATTTAACTTCCTTACCTTTTATATACATCACCATAAAGTTGTTTGACAAGCCAAACTACCTGCCTTACATTGTGCCCCATAAAGGATCAATTTCCCCCCCATATAATGAGGATTATCAATGAAAAAGGTTTTGTTATTAGTCGGAATGACCGCCACCCTATCTCTAAGTGCCCTTGCCGCTAGTTTCGAACACCCTTCGCAATTAAAATGGGGCTCAAAGTTCTCAAACTACGCATGCAGTGATTTTGATAACCAGGAAGCTGATGAACCCGTCTTATTTGCAGAGCACGACGTATACTTTCAAGAGCTAGGCGTTAAAGATGGTGGTATGGCCTACGGAACATTAAGTGCTGTTTATGGCCCGGGAATTGAGTGTGAATACGTTGTAAAATTAGCTCGTCATAAAGAAGATGAATCTCTATCGTTTAGTGAGTCAAGGCACACTCCTGGCGCAAACTGCACGGCGGGCGCTGCTGCTTTGGATAGTTTCTTTTCGAAAGGATTAAATTACAAACAAGGTGGAGGCGGTCATACGAACCTATCTTTTGAAGTAAAAGACTCAAATGATGGTGGCTGTGCTGGAAATGTTTTTCTACAGTTCAAACGCACTCGCTAGTTAAAAAATAAAAAAGAATGTGCCCGCAACGAATGCGGGTCTTTAAGACTTCTGAGAAGAATATGAAATTTTCAAGCACTAATCAAAAACTCACAATCGCTTATTTGAACACAATGACTTTTAGTATTGTTCAAATTCTTTTATATACAACAATCCCCTACATTTCAGAGAAGACTTCGCTACATACGGCAACTATCATCGGTGCGATAAGTGTCGGGTCTTTTATTTTTGCTTTTATGGGACCCTTCTGGGCCTCTAAAAGCGATACATGGGGAAGAAAAAGAGTTTTAAGCTTTGGTATGCTTGGAATGTTTTTTTCATTTATGCTTCTTTGTTCACTTTTCCTGTTTAACAACCAACTTTCAATGACGGCAAAAGTTGTCATCATGTTTGCTTGCAGGATTGTTTATGGATTTCTTTCTTCGGCCGTTGTTCCTGTATCTCAGGCCTGGCAGTTGGATTTGATTGATACAAAAGATAAATTAAAAGTCCTTACAAGAAACTCAATGTGCTTAAATGTTGGGCGTGTTCTCGGTCCGGTTTTTATTCTCATTCAAAAAGTGGATTTCGAACATATGATTTATGCCGGAACACTTTGGGTACTTCTTCTTGCCCTAGGGTGTCTATTCACTTCAACTCCTGCCGAGAAAAAATCAGCATCAACGACTGCTCCGAAATTCGAATGGAAGGCGATTGCTGAAGAATGGCGAGGTCTCTTCAAAGAATCAATGCTCCCTATCCTGCTTGCTTTAATTTTTACAAGCTTCATTGGAGTTCTTCACTCAACTCTTGGCCATCATTTAAAAGAGACATTAAATATCAAAGGTGATGAGGCCAGTGTTCAAATGGCAAAATTAGTTTTGGGCAGCAGCATCTTTGCTTTATTTATCCAACAAACGAGCCAATGGGTTTTTAAACGTGACTGGAAACTTCGCCTGATTACTGGTGCAAGTGCTCTTATTCTTGGGTCATTTGTTTTAAATTCAGCGGGAACACTCAATGGTATCTGGGGTGCTCTAATGATGATCTCTATTGGTCTAGCACTCATTCCTCCAGTTTACCTGGCACTTATCAGTGCATCTGCTAAAGAAAACGTAACAGGAAAGAAAATTGGATTTGCAAGTATCGCCCACTCTCTTGGTTATGCTTTTGGTGCGGGAATGATTGCACTATCAATGAAAATGAATATTGTTTCTAACATGACCGTAATTAGTTTTATTTCACTGGTAACTTTCTTTATTGTCGCTTCGTTAATTTTTAATAAAACGGACTTTGTCCTTCCGGCAAAAAAAGATGCTCAGTTACCTAGCTAATCTTAATACAATTACTTTCTCGGCAGTGCAGATTTTACTCTTCACGATGTTTCCCTACATTGCCGAGTCTCTCAACCTCTCCCTTTCTTTAGTGATCGGCGTTTTCAGCTTAGGTTCATTCTTCTTTTTATGGAGTGCTCCCTACTGGTCGACAAAAAGTGACTACGCCGGAAGAATGAAAATTCTCAACATAGGAATGATTGGTCAGTTTATTTCTTTTCTCATTCTTTTTTTGCTCATTCTTTTTTCTTCTAAACTTTCTGAAACCATGACTGTGATTTTTTTATTTTTAAGCAGAATCATCTATGGCGCTTTTGCCTCGGCCATCATTCCAGTATCACAGGCCTTGCAACTGGACCTAAGTTCCAAAGAAGCTTATTTGAAATCAATGCTCTCAAATTCCATGAGTTTAAACCTAGGTCGAATGCTCGGCCCTGTTTATGTCTTAGTCAATGGAGACTCTCCTAAGGGATTAATGGAAGGTGTCTTGATCTGGGTCTCACTTTTAGTCATCGCTAATTTCTTTTGTAAAAAACTAGAGACTAAAAATCGTCTGGTACAAAAAGAAAAAATGCGTTTTGATTTTAAATTGATCACCAAAGATATGAAGTGGGTTTTCCTTCTGGCCTTATTATTTACCTGCTTCGTAGGAACGCTTCATAATACTTTCGGAGTTCATATTAAAGAATTATTTTCTTTAGATGCTGCACAAACATCGGTCTTGATGGCCAAATTTCTTCTGGGAAGCTCTATCATGGCCGTGATCACACAATTTGCCAGTAAAAAATTCTTCAACGATCCATGGCAAGGACCTTTAATAATCGGAGCGTTTACGCTCTTTTGTGGTGCCATGGGTTTTGCACTCGGCACTAGCAGCATCCAGATCTGGATGAGCATGATGATCGTCTCCATCGGAATAGCCATGATCCCACCTTCCTACTTAACTCTGACGACGGTTTTTGCACCGGCAACAGAAAGAGGAAAAAAATTCGGTATGGTTAATGCCGCGAACACAATTGGATACACAGTTGGTGGGATTTTTACGGCGCTTACCTTAAAAATATTTTCTCATCATCTGGCCTTAATCATTACCACAAGTGTTTTAGTCAGTGCTATCGTATTAACCATTATCGTTCTTCAAAAAAAGAGAATTGCCATATGAGTACAGTAAAAAAAATCCTGGTTAAAATTTTAGGTCCAATTATTTTATCTAAAAGTAAAGTTGTCGCAAACGAGCAGCTCTCACCACATTTTCATTTGCTGACAATTCAAGGTAAAAAACTAAAAAAAGAATGGATTCCTGGTCAAAAAATTCAGGTGCAGTTAAAAAATGATCAAATGAGAAGCTACACGCCTTGCTCATGGGATTCAAAGGCCGGAGTTATGCAAACACTAGTGTACATGCATGGAAAAGGGCCTGGGGCCTTATGGGCCAGAGATGTGAAACCACAAAACAAGGTCGTCATCCTTGGGCCAAAAAAATCTCTTACTTTAGAAACAGAAACAAAGACTGTTCTTTTTTTTGGTGATGAAACAACTTTTGGTCTGGCCCACGCTATTAAAAAAAATTACCCCGAAACAATATTTCATTTTTACATGGAGGCCAATGACACGAATGAGTCTTCTGCCATCTTGAAAAAATTCGATCTGGAAGATGCTCTACTTGTTTCACTGGATCAGCTGGACTTAATCAGTCAGGAAATGACAAAAATATTTAAAGACGATGGTTTCACCAGAATTGTTTTATCAGGAAAGCAGCAATCAATCGTCGCTCTTCGAAATAAACTCTACTCTCAAAACATCCCGGCCGCTGCTATTGGAACCAAAGTTTACTGGGGGTGGAAAGATGACCCTAATGGTAAATTAAAG
>JBEIPV010000132.1:0-7811 GCA_040376855.1 Bacteriovorax sp. | reverse complement strand
TGAATCATAATATTTAAATCTTTTGAGATTATTAAGTTAAAGTTAAAAGTTTATTAACTAAAATACTATTTCAAGAGATCGTTATTGAGCATAGAATTGATCAGTGTCTAGGATTTATAAAAATAACAAAGGTAAAATAACATGATTAAGACAAAAGCATTCGCAGCACTAAAACCAAAAGCTCAACTTACTCCGTATTCATTTGACCGTCGTGACCCAAAAGAAAACGATGTCGTCATTGATATCAAATACTGTGGAATCTGCCATTCTGATATTCACATGACTCGTGATGAGTGGGGCTTCAATGCTCCATTTCCGATGGTGCCTGGCCATGAGATTGCCGGAGTTGTTCGTGCTGTTGGATCAAAAGTTAAAAAATATAAAGTAGGTGATCACGTTGGCGTTGGCTGCATGGTTGATTCATGCCGTGAGTGTGCTCATTGCAAACAAGATCTTGAGCAGTATTGTCTTCAAGGTAACACTGGTACATATGGGGGCACTGAGCGTGATGGGTCAGCGGTCACTCAAGGTGGCTACTCTGATGTTATCGTCGTGAATGAAGATTTTGTTTTAAGCATTCCAAAAAATCTTCCACTTGATAAAGCAGCACCACTTCTATGTGCTGGTATCACGCTTTATTCTCCATTAGCTCATTGGAAAGCTGGCCCAGGGAAAAAAGTTGCTATCATGGGCCTGGGTGGGCTTGGGCATATGGGAGTTAAAATCGCATCAGCTCTTGGAGCTGAGGTGACTGTGTTGAGCCATTCTGAAAGCAAGCGTGAAGATGCAAAAAAATTAGGTGCACATAACTTTTTACTCACAAAAAATGCAGAAGTCTTTGCAGAGAATGCGAATACCTTTGATTTGATCATCAATACAATCTCATCAGCAGATCTTGATATTGCAAGTTACATTAGTCTCTTAAAAATGGATGGGACAATTGTATCTGTAGGGGCCCCTGAAAAACCGATAGCTCTTAATGTTTTCTCTTTGATTATGGGAAGAAAAAATTATGCTGGCTCAATGATTGGATCAATTAAAGAGACGCAAGAGATGCTTGATTTCTGTGGTCAGCATAATATTACTCCGGAGATAGAAGTCATCAATCCTGAGCAAGTGAACGTTGCTTATGAGAGAGTTTTAAAAAGTGATGTGAGGTACCGTTTCGTAATGGATATGACAAAGTTATAAGGGGTTCTGATCCACTGTCAGAGCCTTATATTAAGATTTCATGAGCTTTGACCTGGGAAGCTTGTAATAACTATGAAAATCGGCTAAAAGCCTCGTATAAATTTAAAACTATGAGGTGTTTATGGTTAACTTAATTCGATTTGGCCTTATTTCGTCGTTAGTACTATTCTCATTTAGTGAAATTTCTGCCAATGAAGAAGTATCTAGATTAGATGAATGCGCTTCTCAGGTTAAAAAATATTATAAGAAAAATGCTCAGCCTTCAGATGTTGCTAGAGGTTTCGATAAAAAAGAAATCCTTTTAGCTGGTAAACCGTTACTTAGTTTACAAAATCACATCATGACTAGTTTTGAATCTGATAAGCTAATTTACGTTGGAACTGGATCTTACCATTCTGGTTATTTTGTTGATGCGATAATCGCGAATCCTGAAAATTGCCAAGTGGAAGATATTATCAATATTTACTCTGAATAATAAATACTCTAAGACTTAAAAAATGTATTAATCTTTTGCTCCCATCTTCGTATGGGAGCTTGTTTTTTGCCTACTCATCTCAGACGTTAAATAATCGGCCGGAATAAAGTCCTGATAAATTTTCTTTTGATAAAAATCTTTAATAATCTGATTATACCTTCCCGATTTTTTCAGAGCACTCAATCCCAAATTAAATTTTTTAATAAACTCGACACTTTTAGGAGATGATTTGCCGACGACTAAGTGATACTTGGTCAATTGAATAATATGGTTGTTGTGAGTGATTTGTGCAATTTTCTTTTTATCAAAATTTTGATTGAGAAGTACATACCCAACTTCCAAGTCAGATGGCACAAGTTGAACGCGCCCTAAAAGTAACATATTGAAGGCCTGAAGCATGGTCGTCACGCGATCGACTTTTATGACATGATTGGCCTCAGCTGATAAAAACTCTTGTCCCATTCCTCCAAATCCACGGGCAGCGCCAATTCTTAAGTGAGCTAGGTCTTTATAGTTCTGCCATGCGAATGGTGTAGATTTTAAATGAAAGAAAACATACTTTCCTGTGTATATTGGATCGCTGAAAAGATAATTTTTTTCTCTTTCAGTCGTTTTGGATATAGCGATTGTTCCATCCCATAGGCCTGATTTGGAAAGATGATAAGCACGCTCCCATGGATAAAAACCTAATATCATTTCTATGTTTTGAAGAGCAAAGGCTTCTTTGGTAATTTGAGAGATGAGACCTTTGTGATCGAGACTCTCTGAGATGTAAGGGGACCATTCACCTGCAGTGAGGCGCACGTTTTCTTTTGCCTGGCCTATTTGGATAAGCGACAAAAAAGCAAGGAGCACCATTAGCTTTGATAGGGGATTAATCTGAAGTCCATAATTCATGGGAAGATCTTATCTTTTTTTCTTTATTTGGAAATCATAAGTTTTCCTTAATGGAGAATTTGATAATAACTAATTTATATGGATAATAAAGAAGAGTTAAAAAATGGTGAACTTTAGTTGGCGGTCTTGCTTTTTTCGCATCCGGTTACTATTGCATTAAAAAATGTGGAAGCTTGTCATGTCTAAATTCTTATTTTTAGTTTTCTTAATCAGTAATGTCGCTTTTTCTCAGGAAACTCCAGACCCCTTGGCGAAAGAGAAGGCGGGCTATTATAAGCTTTTATCCACTAAATATGTTCTTATGCCACATAAAGGCACATATCTTTTACCTATCGTCTATAACACTAAACCTCATGAAGATCTCTACAGCGACATCAAAGGTGTTTTGAATAGTCAAAAATCAAATTTCTACAAAAAAGAAGAAGCAGAATTTCAAATCAGTTTTATGATTCCGATACAAAATAAAATCTTTAATTCTAATTTTGATTTGAATGTTGCTTACACTCACCATGCTTGGTGGCAGCTATACAATAAAGAATACTCAAGGCCATTTAGAGAAACGAATTATATGCCTGAGATATTTACCCGCTATATCGATCCTTCTACCAGCGAGTTTGCAGGCATTGATCTTATGGCCGCTGATATTGGTTTTGTTCACCAGTCGAATGGGCAAATACAAATAATCTCACGAAGCTGGAATAGAGTTTATGGTCGAGTCTTTCTGCAAAGTATGGGTCTTAAGTTTATTGTTAGTGGTTGGTATCGTATCCCGGATAAAAAGAAGGAAGATGAAAACAGTGATATCTACGACTATATGGGGTATGGAGAGTTGGAGATTGCTAAGAATGTAGGGAAGCATACACTGACATTAAAAACGCCGATTGTCGCCCGCCATTTTAGTGCAGATTTTAAGTATTCTTATCCATGGAAAGATAATTTGAGATGGTATTTAAGTATGCAATCAGGTTATGGGCATTCATTGATCGAGTATAATCGTCAGACGCAGAGATATGGATTTGGTGTTGTTTTGGATAGTTTTATGGATAAAATTATTCAATAGCAGGGTTGAAGGTCTCTTAGTTTTTACCTGACATGGCCTCTTTAAGAACCGTGTCATATATAAATTTCAATCCATTTCGAGTTCTCGTCGAAATGATCGGCCAGTATATAGATTTTGTACTTAAGTAATTGAGTGCCTCTTTATTAGACAAGTTCCCTGCAAAAAATTTATAAGGAATAGCATCTGGAGTAGGAGATAGATACTTACTTTTTTCAGTGATGTATTTTGCCTGATATTGTTTTGATAAAACCATATCAAGCCATTCGAATGCAAGTTGTTTAGCAAAAGGATTTCGATTAACAGCAGTTGTGACACTCAAGTAGTCAGTCCAGAAAGTAATGCCTTCTTGTGGAAAGGAAAATATCCACTGTTTTTCAGTATCGTCTTTAACTGAGCCCGTGATCCCCCAGGCCGTTGTGAACATAAGACCTTCAAGGTCCTTCTTCTTGGGAGCTCCATCCCAAAAACGAGCATGACTAAGCAGTGCTTTTAACTTTGCTTTAAATTGAGGAGTGTTAATTTTATTAAGATTGCTTATGTCTTTAGGATCAAAACCAAGCGCGAGTGCTGTAATATACATATTAGCTTCATAAAAGCCTTTAGAGATAGCGTATTTGTTTTTGTATTTTGGATCCCATAAAATGTTCCAGCTAGTAGGAGCTACTTTAATAAGATCTTTATTATAGAGCAGACTATACCCTCCGGCCGCAGCGGGAATTCCATAAAGCTTCTTGTTTTCGGTTACAAATGAATTCGTAATGTAGCGGCTTTCAACTAATGCAAGATTTGGAACTTCTTTTATGGAAATAGGAAGAACCAGATTGTGCTTAATAAATTCTGTGCGTTCATCTTTTAAGAAATTATGAGATGGTGAAAAGATATCTGTTTTCCCCGAGCGAACTCTATCAAAGAATTCATCTGGAGTTAAAACAACGCGCGCTTCAACTTGAATATTTTTTTTATACTTTTTTAAGATGTACTGTTTAAAGTTATTAATGGCCTCTTCGGGAGCGTATGAAGTCCAAATATCAATGTGAAGGGTTTCATCATAGACAATTTTATCATTTGCAGTTTTTTCAACAGGAAATGCCTTATTTACAAACGTAAATGTTGATAAGACAACAGTTGCCACGGCGATTAAGAAATTCATGACTTCATAATATTTATTTTTACAACCTGTGACAATTTAAATATTGCTCTTTGCTAAATTTAAATGGTCAATCGAGGGAGTATGAATAAGATTGAAGCATTTTAAATGACTAAGAAAACGATCCTTACACTCATATGAATGTAAGGATCCATTTTAATTAATAGGCCCCGAAGCAAGCATATGGGTAATTATAGTCGCAGCGGTTGTAGTTTACTTCAGCATAGAAATATGGATAACCATATCGACCTGCTACACGTGAACAAACATCAGGAGTGGTGGTGCATCCCAAAGCAACGTAAGTTAAATTTTCTTGGGATACGTTTTTAGATTCAATAATTGTTAAGACATCTACTGCATTGACTGACTTGTTTTCAATTTCCGCTGCGAAAGTCGCACCAGAAATTAAGAACACTGATAAACAAAGAGCTAAATTCAATTTTTTCAAGTTCAACATACAGACCTCCATAATGTGTTTAAAGAACGAAGATAAAGTTACGTACTTGATTAAATCATGTCTATATATTTTATAGATAAGATTTATTTACTTTGAAAACGTTTTGTAGATACTTTGTCTTTTCTTAAGACAAGAGAACTAAAATACTCAGATGTTTAGAAAGTAGAGAATTTACAACACTTTCCTATTCTAGAATGCAGGAATTATTTAATTGATAAATCCATTTCATCGAACAGTTCTTTATGAAAAAAATAAACAAAACACTTTCTCTAGCTGTTCTCTTTAGTGCATCTATTATTGGCCAGGAAGCATTTGCTGCCGCTCTTAGTATTACGACTCCTCGTAAAAACTATTACGTCACCAGTGCTAATCAAAATTCAGTTGCTGTTGAAGGGGCATGCACAACTAAAAAACAAATCAGTACAATGGCCACTGACTCTGCAAATAATTCGACACCAATAGAGTCGACTGTTTGTGATTCTAAATCAAAGTACAAACTAAAATTGAATTTATCTGGTTTGAAAAATGGGAATATCGAAATCAGAGTTGCTGAAGTCGTCAATTGGGTGCCTACTAAAAACGTCTATCGAAAAGTAATTAAAAATGCAGTAGTGACACCGACACCGACACCGACTCCGACACCGACACCCACACCGACTCCAACGCCGACTCCAACACCAACTCCTTCTGAAACAGGAAGCGTAGGTTCTAAGATGGGTGTTAATATCGGTTTCATAAGCGACTGGGCCAACAACTATATGTTTGTCGACGCTGTAAAGTCCGCACGAGGATGGAGCCCTGTAGGTAGTACTTGTGTACTTGGCTACGGTGATCCTAACTGTGCAGGATTAACTTATCCACCAGAAGATGCAGAAGGCTGGCCGCTATCAGATTTTCAAATCGTCCTTATGACAGATGGGGGAGATCCACTTAATCGTCCAATCAGCGAACGCAATCCAAGTTTCGTGGGGACATACAATATCGTTTTTAACGGAAAAGCGACTATCCATATCTCTAATGGTAGTGGGACTATTAAAAATCAAAACTACAATTCTGCTACCAACACGACGACGGCAGAAGCGGTGATGGACGGAGCTTCAGGGCAGCTATTTTTAACTTTCCAGGATACGGCCTATTCACCAACAGTGAAGGGAGTAAAAAATTTAAAGGTCCTGCGCCCTGGTTATCCGGTTGGAACGACGAAAGTCTTCACGGATGAATTCTTAAATGCAATCGCTCCGTTTGCAGCTTTAAGATTTATGGAAGCGCAGAATATGAACAACTCACCGGTGACAAGTTTTTCTCAGAGAACTCCTGGTAATTATCCATTCCAAGGGAGTTGTTCAGCTCCAAAATGTATGTCAGGTCTTTCATTTGAGTATATGGCCCAGCTGGCAAACTTAACCGGTAAAGATATTTGGGTGAACGTGCCTCATCTTGCAGATGTAACGGCCTATTCAACTGAGATGGCGAAATTTTTTAAAGCGAATTTAAATCCAAATATTCACCTATATGTTGAATGGTCTAACGAAGTTTGGAACTCTCTGTTTGGTCAGACTTCTGATAACCTTGATGCTGCCATAGCATCGGTAAAGGCAGGAGATCCAAATCACTTTTCAATGGGTGGCGCGAACCAGTGGTATCAAGGCTACAGAAGAGTTGCTTATCAGGGAATGCTCATGAGTAAGGCTTTTAGATCTGTCTATGGCAATGCCATGATGACGACTGTTCGCCCTGTATTTGCTATGCAGTACACGTATCAATATCTTTCAGTGGATGCTCTTTATTATCTACAAACCAACTACGGTAATGTCAGCCAGTATTTTTACGGAATTGCAGGAGCTCCCTATTGGCAAGCGGCTCCAGGTAATTATGGAACAGTTGATTCATTGATGGAGGCGATCGCGGCTGATTTAAATACCACTCAGATCCCTGATGCAAATCGTGGAACAGCGAGTAGTGCTGCTATCGCAAATGATAGCGCGTATTCAGGAGTCACATTCAATCAGCTTGCTTCCCATTACGGTATCAAGTCGCTTGGTTATGAAGGAAGCGCGGATATGTCTTTAAACACAAACGATGAAGTAAGTGAATTAGCGAAGAAAGATCCAAGACACGCTACTCACATCAACGATTTTTTCAAGCAGTGGTATGGTTGTGGAAATGATTTGTTTATGTATTACAAGTTGGGTGGAACGCCAGGAAACGGTTGGGAGCTTTACGAAGATTTAACTCTGCCGTCAGTGAAAAGTAAGGCGTTGAACACGCTTATGCAGAAGCCTTTGAGTGGATTTACGAGCTGTAAGTAATTTATAAAGTTCCAGCAGACAAATAAAAGTCTGCTGGAATTTAATTTTTAATCTTCATCAACATCATATTCATCACGACGTTCATTAGCATAAGCTTCATCTTCGTCGTAATAATTTTCATCTTCATCGTCGGTAGAATCAAATGGATCGCCTGAATCATCTTCGTCCTCATAGTGATCTTTTTCATCATCTTCAAAACCATCAATGGGAGTTTCTACTTCTTCATCAACTTCGTGATAATTGCCAAATTCATCTTTATAAATATTAAATCTATT
>JBEIPV010000211.1:0-2819 GCA_040376855.1 Bacteriovorax sp. | reverse complement strand
GGTTGAGTTTGAATTCAGAACGATTAAGGATCAAAAAGAACTTAACAAAGAGAGAATCTTTGTTAGAAAGCTTGCTGATCAATACTTCGCTTCAACTGATGGGATTAGATGGAATAAGCTAGCTCGTCAGGATTCACCGGGGATTATGCTGAACGTGGATAGAGTGTTTAAACTTTACCGCGGATACAAGCCTTCTTCACTTGGTGGTGGAGACGAAGGTGGACTATTTACTCAAATGCCTGGGAAGGTTGTTAAGATCAACTGTAAAGTTGGTGACAAGGTTTCTAAGGGACAAGCACTTTTAATTTTAGAAGCTATGAAAATGGAAAACGAAATAAAGTGTGGAACTGATGGAGTTGTTAAAGCTATTCACGTTAAGGTCGGAGACGCCCTTGATAATGGTGTTTTAATGATTGAAGTTGAAGCTGCAGAATAAGTTAAAAAATGAAAGGCTCCTTCGGGAGCCTTTTTTTTACTTAAAAATTTGATCTACGTATTCTTGAGCGGCCGAAAGGGCGAATTTCTTTTCAGAAACCACTTCATCTTCTAACTCGTGTTTTTTCTTTTTGTATTCTTGTTTAGAGTTCATTTTTAAATCGATGAGCTCATGGATAAGTTTTTGAAACCAATCTTTGTTTTGTTCAGCTCTTTTTGTTTTAAATGAACCGGCAATGGCAGGAGTTGTTCTGTATTCGTTAATTAAATTATAAACAGTATCAATACCAGACTTTTCAATTGAAGAAGTGGCAACAACTTTAGGTTTCCATAGGGAAATTGAAGTTAAAAGTTCGACGGCACCTGTGTATTGTTGAACGGCAGCTTTAGCTAGATTTGCTGTTTGTCCATCGGCCTTATTGACGACGATGAGGTCAGCTAATTCTAAAATCCCACGCTTGATTCCTTGTAGTTCGTCTCCAGCATTGGGAAGCATAAGGATGGCGAAAAAATCTACCATGCTGTGAACTTCGTACTCTGACTGGCCGACACCGACAGTTTCAATAAGGATAAAATCATATCCTGCAGCTTCACATAGTACGATGGCCTCTCTGGTTTTTGAGGCCACACCACCCAAAGATCCTGAAGTGGGAGAAGGGCGGATGAAAGCGTTTGTTTCTTGGGAGAGTTTTTCCATGCGTGTTTTATCACCCATGATACTTCCACCATTAATAGGTGAGCTGGGGTCAACTGCAAGAACAGCGACCTTGTGACCTTTTTCTATAAGATACTGCCCAAAAGTTTCAATGAAGCTTGATTTTCCTACACCTGGAACACCTGTGATTCCAAGGCGAAAACTTTTACCAGAATGAGGCACGGCCTGGTCTAGTAATGTTTGAGCAATGATGCGATCACTATCCTTAGTAGATTCAAGAAGAGTGATGGCCTTTGCTAAGGTTCTTCTATCGCCTTTAATAAGATTATTGATGTCGATCATTATTTTTTATCCGTAAGGTTGGCTTCAATGGCAGCTAGAACATCTCTTGCGGCAACTGGAATAACTGTCCCTGGTCCAAAAATTCCTTTAACTCCGGCCTTGTTTAAAAAGTCGTAATCCGTTTTTGGGATAACTCCACCACACACGACGATGATATCTTCAGCGCCAAGTTTTTTTAGTTCAGCGATAAGTTCTGGAATAAGTGTTTTATGTCCAGCGGCCTGTGATGAAACTCCGACAACGTGAACGTCGTTTTCTGTCGCTTGTTTAGCGACCTCAGCAGGAGTTGAAAATAGAGGAGCAAGGTCGATATCAAAACCAACATCAGCAAAAGCGGTAGCAATAACTTTAGCTCCGCGGTCGTGGCCATCTTGTCCCATTTTAGCAACAAGCATTCTTGGTCTGCGGCCGTGTCTTTCGACAAATGATTTAATATCTTCGCTGATTTTCATCCAGTTTTCATCCTTTTCAAAAGATTTACCGTATACACCTGTTACAGTTTGAGTGTTAGCGTTGTAGCGTCCCCAAACTCTTTCTAGTGCGTAAGTGATTTCTCCAATGCTGGCGCGTAGTCTTGCTGCTTTGATTGCTAGGTCGAGACCGTTTCCTTTACCGCTTCTTGCGTACTCAGTTAGGTCTTCAAGGGCCTGCATAACTGCATGGTCATCTCTGTTTGTACGTAAGTGATCAAGGCGCGCGATTTGAGAGTCGCGAACTTTATGGTTATCAATTTCTAATGTTTCAATTGTATCTTCTGTTTTCAGACGGTGTTTGTTTACACCAACGATAACATCTAAACCTTTATCGATGCGGGCCTGTTTAATCGCTGCTGATTTTTCAATGTTAAGTTTTGGCAGACCTGTTTCAATCGCTTTCGCCATTCCACCAGCTGTTTCAACTTCGGCCATGATTTCTTTTGCACGATTAATCATATCTTGAGTAAGAGACTCCATCATGTATGAGCCACCCCATGGATCGACAACATTTGTGATGTGAGTTTCTTCTTGAATGATAATTTGAGTGTTGCGGGCAATTCTAGCAGATGTTTCTGTTGGAAGAGCGATCGCTTCATCAAAAGCATTAGTGTGAAGAGATTGTGTTCCACCAAAAACAGCGGCCATCGCTTCAATTGTTGTTCTGATAACGTTGTTGTATGGATCTTGCTCAGTAAGTGACCAACCAGAAGTCTGGCAGTGAGTACGAAGCATTTTTGAGTCTTCTTTTTTTGGATTGTATTTTGATACAACTTCATTCCAAAGGAATCTTGCAGCTCTTAGTTTTGCAATCTCCATGTAGAAGTTCATTCCGATACCAAAGAAGAATGAAAGTCTTGGAGCGAAGTCGTCAATGTTCATTCCAGAAGCAAGAGCTGTTTCAATATACTCTT
>JBEIPV010000222.1:0-2280 GCA_040376855.1 Bacteriovorax sp. | reverse complement strand
TTAGTGGATTCTATGGAATAGGGAAGATAAAGGAGTTATGGCTTAATGATCCAGATACTTAGCATGTGAAAATAAAAAATATTGTTGACTTAAAAAAATGCCATGGTGCTAATAAGTTGATTAGCACCAAGATGTTAAAGCTCAATCGTTGAATCAATAATTTTCCAGGTGTGATCAGAGTTCAAATGCACTTCGGCCAGATAGGTTTGGCCTTGCATTTTATCACCCCATTCTTTAGGAGAAATAAGAGACAAGTATCTTTTCCCCGTGTCCATTTCATAAAGAAAGTAGCGCTTGCCGATGATAGGTTGGAAAGTCATCTCAACACTGTAGATAATATCAGAGATATGAACGCGCTTTTTTATGTCTTGCACTTGTTTGGCCAGAGTTTTCATTTGTTCAAAGATCATGTTCATTTGATCTTCAGTCTGCTCTTTCATGGCCTCTCTGGCATAACCTTTAATAGTCCCTTGGTTGGTAGGAGTAATAGCAAAACCACCGACAGTGTGTGCATACTCAAGCAGAGAGGGCACGTCTGTTACTTTAAGCTTCATAAGCTCAAGGTCTATTTTACTAACGTCTATAGGTTTGGGTTTATTTTCATCACTCATTATTTTTTACTTTTTTAAGGTGTAAGTTCTATACGTCGGGTACCAGTAATTTTTTTCAATCTGTTCTAATAATTCATCTTCACTTATCTTTTCAGCAGCGCCTGAATTCTGGGCAGCGATACCTACTTTAAAAGCAATTGCTCTTGAGACTTTTTCAATATCTTTTAGATCTGGAAGAAGTCCACCATCTTGATGCTGGGCCATCGGAGAAAGATCTGCTAGTGCTTCACTGGCGGCCATTAACATTAAGTCAGTTACTTTGCGGGCACGCACAGCTAAAACACCAAGACCTACGCCTGGAAAGATATATGAATTGTTACATTGAGCGATTGGATAAACTTTATCGCCAAAATGAACTGGCACAAAAGGACTTCCTGTTGCAATAACGGCAGCCCCATTTGTCCAGTTAATCAAATCAATCGGGTGAGCTTCAACTCTCGAAGTTGGATTTGATAGAGGCATAATGATAGGTCGAGGGCAGTGTGCGTGCATTGTTCTCACAATTTCTTCAGTGAATAAACCTGGCTGGGCAGAAACACCGATAAGGATTGTTGGATGGACATTCTGAACGGTTTTTAATAAAGAGATCTCTTCATCATTTTGTGCCCATTCTGCAAGATTAGATTTTTTCTGAGCAAGGTTGGCCTGAAATTCTAAAATGTTTGGCATGTTGTCAGTTAAGAGACCAAAGCGATCGATCATGAAAACTCTAGAGCGTGCTTCTGCATCTGTTAGGCCCTCTAGTTTCATTCTTTCAATAATCTGCTCAGCAATACCACATCCGGCCGCTCCAGCACCTAAGAAGACAATTTTTTGATCGCGAAGTTTTTCGCCGACAGCTCGGCTTGCTGCAATTAAACTTCCTAAAGTGACAGTTGCTGTTCCTTGAATATCGTCATTGAAGCAACAAATCTGATCACGGTAACGATTTAAAATAGGCGAAGCATTTCTTTGAGAGAAGTCTTCAAATTGTAAGAGAACATCCGGCCAGCGGCGTTTTACGGCCTGGATAAAGGATTCAATGAAATTATCGTATTCTACACCTGTAATGCGTGGGTGCTTCCATCCCATATAAAGTGGATCATTAAGCAGTCTTTCATTGTTGGTACCAACATCTAAAACCAGTGGCAATGTGTAAGCAGGGCTCACTCCACCACAAACTGTGTAGAGAGAAAGTTTTCCGATTGAAATTCCCATTCCACCAATACCTTGGTCACCTAAACCTAAGATACGTTCTCCATCTGTCACAACAATAACTTTTACTTTTTTCTTGGTTACGTCACTTAACATCTCATCCATGCGACCACGATCAGGGTATGAAATAAAAATACCTCGTGACGCTTTATAAATTTCTGAAAAACGTTCACAGGCTTCACCCACAATTGGAGTGTAGATCATTGGGAGCATTTCAGTTAAATGTGAGCGAAGTAGATGATAAAAAAGAGTTTCGTTCGTATCCTGTAAATTTCTTAGAAAAATATGTTTATCAATATCTGAATTGTTTTGAACGTATTGAGCATAAGCTCGCGTGGCCTGCTCTTCAATGGTTTCGATTGAATGAGAAAGAAGTCCATAAAGTCTTAGTTCATGTCTTTCTTCTGCAGAAAAAGCATTCCCTTTATTTAAAAGAGACATCTCAAGAAGCGATGTACCTGAGTAGGGAATTGCA
>JBEIPV010000001.1:0-72968 GCA_040376855.1 Bacteriovorax sp. | reverse complement strand
GCAAGTTTCTCTTTTCTTTCTGCCATAACTTTCTCACCAATGTTGCTTGGACAATCAGCGTATTTTGCGAATTCCATAGTGTACGAAGCTTTACCAGCTGACATTGAACGAAGAACTGTAGAGTAACCAAACATTTCTGATAAAGGGATAAGAGCATTGATTGTTACTTCACCTGTATCGTTAGATTCTGAAGCTTGGATGATCCCGCGACGAGAAGAAAGGTCACCAATAACCCCCCCTTGGTACTCATCTGGAGTTTCAACTTCAACTTTCATGATCGGCTCAAGGATTACTGGAGAAGCAGCTTTTACAGCTTGTCTCATTGCCATACGAGATGCAATTCTGAACGCAAGGTCAGAAGAGTCAACATCGTGGTAACGACCGTCTTGTAGGTAAACTTCAACGTTGATTAGAGGGAACGCTGCTAGAGGTCCTTTATCCATAACGTCGTTGAAACCTTTTTCACATGAAGCAATGAATTCGTTCGGGATAGATCCCCCTTTGATTTCATTGTGGAACTGGAATACTTCTTCCTCGTTCGCTTTTTTATCTTCAGCAAGTGGCTTAATCATCCCGATAACGTGACCGAACTGACCAGAACCCCCAGTTTGCTTCTTGTGAAGGTAGTCAAACTTAGCTTCTTGTCTGATTGTTTCACGGTAGTTTACCTGAGGTGCACCTACTTGAACGTCACAGTTGTATTCACGTTTTAATCTTTCTACGTAAATTTCTAAGTGAAGCTCTCCCATACCTGCGATACGTGTTTCAGCAGATTCTTCATCTGTGTAAACGTGGAAAGTTGGATCTTCTTTCATGAAACGAGAAAGACCTTTTGAAAGTCTTGTTTGTTGATCTTTATCTTTAACAGAGATCGAAAGCTCGATAACTGCTGCTGGAACGTGCATCCCTTCGCAAGAAAGGTTTGTTGGTCCATCTTCAGCTACGAATGTATCCCCTGAAGCACAGTCGATACCGATAAGTGCGATGATATCACCTGAACCTACAGTTTCGATGTTCTCTCTGTCGTTCGCGTTCATACGTACGATACGACCAACACGTGTTTTCTTCTTAGTACGTGTGTTAACGATCGTGTCACCTTTGTTTAAAGTCCCTTGGTAAATACGAGTATAAGTTAACTGTCCGAATTGCTCGTCAGTAATCTTGAACGCCATACAAACAAGTGGCTTAGTGTTATCTGGGATAAGTTCAACTTTTTCATTGTTCTTATCGTTGTCGATAGCGATTGGCTTCTTACAAGTAAGTGGTGATGGAAGGTATCTAGCAACACCGTTAAGAAGAAGTTGAACACCTTTATTCTTGAAAGCTGATCCCATGAATACTGGAGTTAACTTTAAAGATTGTGTACCAATCTTAATTGCATTGTGGATTTCAGCTTCAGAAACGTCCTGACCTTCTAGGATTTTTTCAACCATGTTGTCGTCAAAGTTAGAAGCAGCATCAAGAAGCTTCTCTCTGAATGATTCGATATCGTCTGCCATTTCAGCAGGAGGAGCTTCTGCTCTTACTTTTTCCCCGTTTTCACCGTCGAAGTAGTAAGCAGTTCTTGTAATTAGGTCTACAACACCTTTGAAGTTTTCTTCAGCACCGATTGGAAGCTGCATTAAAACTGCATTGTGGTATAGTTTTTCTCTTAGAGCAGCTACACCTTTATGAGGGTTAGCACCCATACGGTCCATCTTGTTTAAGAAGGCCATACGAGGAACAGCGTAACGCTTCATCTGACGGTCTACAGTGATTGACTGAGACTGAACCCCAGCAACCGAACAAAGAACTAGAATAGCTCCATCTAGAACGCGAAGTGAACGCTCAACCTCTACTGTAAAGTCAACGTGACCCGGAGTATCGATTAGGTTAATACGGCATTCTTTATCCACGCCTTCAGCAAAAGTTGTTCCAGCGTTATCAATCCCCTTCCAAGTTACAGTTGTAGCTGCAGAAGTGATCGTGATCCCTTTTTCTTTTTCAAGTTCCATGTGGTCCATAGTTGCACCAGCACCACCACCACGTACGTCTTCAATCTTGTGAATCTTGTCACAGTAGAAAAGAATACGTTCTGAAAGAGTCGTCTTTCCTGAGTCAATGTGGGCAGAGATACCAATGTTTCTCGTTCTTGCCATTAATTTCATAATTCATCTCCAAAAAGGTTTGTTTACCTAAAAAACTTTTATAACTTTTTTTAAACTTAATTTTAGTGTCGAATAATAGGAAATTTAGAGAGATGAGTCAACAAAGAACGCGCTATCGTTAGCTAAAAATGATGAACAAGGAGCATCAAAAGTTGAGCAAACGAATTGACAAGATCACCAAAACTCTCTAAAAATTTTTTCTGGTAATTTAATACCTCAACCCACATTTAAAGGCACAATTGACTATGAGCGGAGATCTAAGCAAACAAGACCTCTACGAAGGCGTTAAAACGCTGATCGAAACTGACGCTGTACACGTTCACCTGACCCAACAAAAACTTTTTACCCTTTTTAGTATTGGGTTCCAATATTTGCTGTTTGAGTCGACCAGAAACCCTGGTGCTTATATTATCCGCGTTGAAGACGGCTACCTGGCTGAAAAACTGGCGAAAAAATCCAAAGATCCTTCGACAAGAAAGTTCATGCAATCATTGATGATTCCCCGTAAATTTAAATACGAAAAATCATTTTTCTATCTGGATTATTTCCATTTGGGATCATGGAATATGACCAGCGAAATTCCACGCGATAAAATCAAGGCCGCTCTTATCGTCAAGAATACCTCATCTAAGCCAATGATGGAAATTGATTTAGACACTGACGAGGACACTACGGTAATCGACACTATTAAGAACGCTGATTATCTGAGAATGCTCATGGATTTTGTTCCAAGAACGATCACAATTGCTTTTGAAGAGACTTTTGAAGGGACCAGTCCTGTAACCTTCCCTTTCATTAAAAAAGAAAAAGAAAAAACGGTTTCAGGAGTGACGATCAACTCTGATATTGAGTGGGACGACTAATCTACAAAGTATAAAAGCTCAGTTTTTACTGAGCTTTTGCCAGACTTTTTAATCCATCTAAATAACGGCCTTCACATTTATTCTCATAGGCCTTTTTCGCTTTTTCCGAACCTTTTGAAAGGCTCATTGAATAAAGCAGTTCCGGGAAATCGCGGCACTTTGCCGGCACTTCCGATTCCGGGCCGTGAGCAAATTGATAGCAGTAAGCATCCATATGCAGTCTCGACATCCACGCCATCTGCTCAGCAGACAGTTGCAGTTCGACTGTATTGTTGGCCTTCACCACCAGGTCTTTTCTTAATGTTTCATCAGCAAGCATTCTCTTCACTGCTTCTTCATCGCGTTTTTTAAGCGCTTCACCAACTTTGGCAAATGACTCCTGACAACTCGATCTCTTCTTAAAGTATCTAAAAAGAAAAAATGTTTTAGAGAGTTGCTCTTTAATCATTAGCCCTTCTTCATTTTTTCCATCCATACACTGTGCCAGCCAATTCGCACGGGTTTCTTTGTGTGCCTCTGCCGCTCTTTCCAACACCACTTTATCGTAAGCTTTTTTCTCTTTAAGAGTTTTAGCTAATTTGTCGTTAATCTTTTCCATGTCCTCATCGCGCTTTTCAAGAGCGTCGGTCTGTTTACCGTAGTATTGATTTTCGGCCACCAGAATTTTAAGTCTCAAATCCTGCATTTGCGTTTCTGCGCTTAGAATTTTTCTTTGAAGCTCTTTTAATTGATTACAAAAATAACCTGCTCCACTGTTGATGGACATACTGTTGTTAGTCGCAAACACAATGATCTTGTCGTATTCTTTTACTTTTTGATCTAGCTCATCAGCGGCATCGTAATAAAGCTTACGACAAGCGATATCTAAATTTTGATCTTTGAATTTTTCCAGATATAAATCGCGGTCAAATTTCATATCGCGCACACTCGTATTGAGCTGCTTCACATAATCATTACCGATATTTTTTCCTTCAAAGAAGTTAAAGGCCGATAAATAGTTATCTACAACTTGCTCCATTTTCACCAGGTCATTAAGCTGGTTATCCCAGACCTGCATGGCCTTTTCAAAATCTTCCCACTCAAGCTTCTTTTTCTTGGCCCCAGTGAAAAGTTCGTGAAGAATACTGATCCCTTCGCTCACTCCTTGAACCGCAAGGTTCACGGCAATTCCACCGAGAGCTGCTCCGGCCGCTGTGTAAAAAGCAACTTTGGCCATGTGATTAGGGTCCATGGCCTTGGCAAGAATTTTATTTGATTCGGCCCAGTTGGTATTTAAGTCCTTCATTGATTCATTCGCTTTGGCGATTTCATCATTAGTATCGGCCCAATTTTTATTGGCCCCGTCTATTTGCTTATTAGTGTTGTCCCAGTTTTTATTGGCGTCGGCGACCTGCTTATTGGTGTTGTCCCAATTCTTGTTGGCGTCGGCGACTTGCTTATTCGTGTTATCCCAATTGGTATTGGCATTTCCGATTTGAACATTGGTGTTATTCCAATTTGTATTGGCATTCCCTAGCTGGCCATTTGTATTGTTCCAATTGGTATTGGCGTTTCCAAGCTGACCATTCGTATTGCCCCAGTTGGAATTGGCATCAGTCAGGTTCGTATTAAGAGACCCAACATTATCATTTAAACCATTAAGACTGTTTTCTACTCCGGAAGTGTTAACGTCGATATTAAAAGTTGACCCCAATGAACTAGTTGAAGTATTCATTCCGGAGATCAGATTATTTAAATTCAATCCACCTGGATCGGCGTAAACATCATCAATAATGGGGTTCCATTTTTGCCATGTCGTTTTTTTAACTTTCTCCACTTTTCCATTGTAATCAGAAAGGACTGAATGCAATTCTTCGACTTCAGCTTTTAACTTTGGATAAAGACCCATGCGGGCAAAAGAAGTGATAATGATGATGTGATTATTTTTCTTTTGAAGACTCACCTTAATGTAGCGGTTAATTTTTTCAAATTTTCCTTCCACATTCATCTCAGCAGCATTACCTGAAACTTTCATTTCACTGCCGAAGCTTTTTTTTATCGACTGAGCGATATAATTGAGCTCATTCTTTTTTGGGTCGCTATTTTTTTTCGGATTTTCCAGATAGACAAAGTTAGTGTCCACTACGGGCACTGGAGTTTTTCCAATCCATATCAATCTCTTAAAAATTTTTGTATGAACTGTTGTGTCCTCTTCTTTCTTAATCAACAGTGGTGAAAAGTTCCACTTCGAGTTGAAAGCTTCCTGAGAAGAACTTAGTTTTATTTTCGAAGTCTCCGCGGCCATGACCACCGGTAAACTTGAGTTAATCACTAAGGCCAATATAATAAGAGTAGCTTTCATAAAAAACTCCAAATAAAGAATAGAACCTTTGCTCTATCGACATTTTTAAATAGAAATTAAGTAATTTATCCCTATTACCCGACTAAAAAACCCGACTAGAGAGCGGGACATTGCGCTTTTTTCCTAAATTCCTATCTAAGTATGTGGCAATTAAAGATTTCAAATGATCTTTCGATAAGATAGCAAATCAATTGGAGGATTTTATGTTCACTATCATAGGTGCGATTTTTACTACTGTCTGCGTAATCATGGGATACGTTCTCCACCATGGTAACCTTGCAATTCTTTGGCAACCAACAGAGATCCTCATCATCGGTGGTGCGGCCCTTGGGTCTATGATTATGGCAACCAGCCCTTTCATTATGAAGGCAGCACTAGCTAGGTGTATTCAAACCATGAAAGGAACTGGGATTAATAAAGCTGCTTACATTGAACTCCTTCAATGTATGTTTGAATTAATTAAGATGGCCTCTGCCAACCCTATTTCAATTGAACCTCACGTTGAAAATCCGGAAGGGTCAGAGATCTTTAAAAGATACCCTGCCGTTTTACACAACCACCATACAATTGATTTTATCTGTGACACGCTAAAAGTTCAGATTGCTTCTTCTTTATCTCCTTACGATCTGGAAGATTTAATGAACGCCGATTTAGATATCGTAACTGAAGAAGAGCATACTTTAGTTGGATCTATTAACCGAGTATCAGATGCCATGCCAGGTCTGGGTATCGTTGCTGCCGTTCTCGGGATCGTTATCACCATGGGTAAACTGACTCAAGGTAAAGAAGTTATCGGGGCCTCGGTTGCTGCCGCCCTGGTTGGTACATTCCTGGGAATTCTTTTCTCATATGGTTACTTACAGCCACTTGTTGCTAAAGTTGAATCTAACTTAAAAGAAGAAATGCGTTTTATGGTCACAGCTAAAATTTGTCTTCTTGCCTTTGCTAAAGGCGTGAACGCAAAAGTTTGTGCTGAGTTTGGTAGAAGAAGTATTCCATCGGAATTCCGTCCTACGTTTAAAGAAGTAGATGAAGCGACGGCAAATGCAGGTAAGAAATAATTTTTAGAACGTAATCATAATTGAAAAAGGAATTTCAATATGGCAGATGAAAAAGCACCTATAATTATAAAAAGAATTAATAAAGGCCACGCCGGAGCACACGGTGGGGCCTGGAAAGTTGCCTTCGCCGACTTCATGACGGCGATGATGGCCTTCTTCCTGGTTATGTGGCTGATGGGAGCTGACGAAGAAACGAAAGCTGCTATCGCCGACTACTTTACAACGGCCACTATCTTTAAAGGTGGATCAGACTCTGTAGGTAAAATCGGAAGTACACCCAATACATCTTACTCTGTTCTTAACGGGCAAGAAGGTGGATTTGATCAGGCCGACGTTACTGAGCCAGCGAGACCAAGACCAGTCTATCTTCAAGAGCATAAAGTTTTATCGAAGTTAGTTGATGAACTCTTTGATGGAAATGCTTTCAGTGCTGACTACAACTCAGAATACTTAAAGTTTGCAATTCCTGGAAACGTTGTCTTCCAGTTTGGCTCTACAGAAATTTCTTATGAAGGGAAAAACTATCTAAAAAAACTTGCTGACGTCTTTAAAGACTATGAAGGGACAGTATCGATCATCGGCCACACTGAAAAAGGTGAAGGGGCCACTGATCAGGCCAACTGGGATCTTTCATTTAAGCGTGCCATGGCCATCAGAGCTTCTTTAATTAAAGACTTTGGTGTTATGCCGGACAAACTTATCCCGGTGGCCCAATCAAGCGCTGTAAGCTCTTCTGAAGAGGAAGAAAAAGGCATAAACGTTAATAGACGCGTGGAATTTGTCCTTCGCCACAGGAATTTTTAGGGTAGGCCCTACAATTCTATAAAAAATACTAAAGTTAATTACTCCACTATCCGATATGCCCCTTACTATCAGCTTTATGCTGAAAAAAAGAAGGGGCATACATGGATCGCGACAGTTTTACACTTACTCTCATTGCACAGTACAAAGAAGAAATCGAAGGAGTTCTAGTTGAATGTGAGCACGTTTACCGCTCAACTATCGACTATGAGCTACTAGACTCAAGAGTTGAAGAACTTATCAGATGCGCTCGAGTTGATGGATTAGAAGAAAAGATTGTCTGGGATCTACTTCAGGCCAGAATTCCTTCTTATGTGAATTACGTAAACGTGAAGACGACTGGTAAAAAAGTCGCTTAAGTTTTATACTCGTATCAAGAGCATTATCCTTTGGGGTCATATTTTTGATACGAGAATTACTTACTTACATATCTGAAAGACCTACTCTCAAAGAGGCCAAATCCTTTGGTCATCTCGTTGAAAGCATCTCTCTCCTGTCTCGCGAAAAACGCTGTCAAAAAACCTGGGCCACTCACCGTGCCTCTTGCAAGCAGTTCATCACGGCCGAATTAAAAAATGCACGCCATTACAATTCGATTCTCGTTTTAGGATCAGGGCCTTTGCATGAAATTCCAATTGAAACTCTCTCGAAAACTTTCAAGCGAGTTGTGCTGGTTGATATAGTTCACTTAAGATCGACAAAGAAGTCAGTTGCTCACCTGACTAATGTAGAATTTATTGAGCATGAGATTACGGAGATTGAAGAGGCCTTGCGAGTTCATAAAGAACTACAAGAGAAAGTTCCTGAGAAGTTTCTATCTGAAGACTGGGGTCTGGTGCTGTCGGTGAATGTGATGTCTCAACTCCCCTTGCATCTTGAAACCTTTATTCATAAAAAATTAAAAAATAAATTCTCAGCTCCTCAGATTGAAGCCTTCTTAAAAGCTGTGACTCAAAATCATTTACGGTATTTACAATCCTTTCATGCAAACGCCATTTTAATCACTGACACTCAAACTTTTTATTATGATAAGAATGAAAAGATCCTGCAGACAGACCATAACTATGAGCATTTAAGTCTTCCAAAACCTAATGAAGAATGGAACTGGAATGTTGCCCCTATACCTGAGTTTCAAAAAGACATTGGCATGAAGATGCGCGTGTGTGGTTTTGTTCTAAAAAATATAAATAGTCATTGATCTTTCACCCAACTAAATCTTTAATTGAATCTATATGAGTAATAATAAAAAAAGTGGTGCATTGTTTGTCGGTCTAGGAATTTTTCTTAGCAGAATCGCAGGTCTTTTAAGAGAGCGCGTTTTTGCTCACTATTTCGGTAACTCGGATGCCGGAGATGCTTTTAAGGCCGCATTGAAAATTCCTAACTTTTTACAAAACTTGTTTGGCGAAGGTGTTCTTTCTGCCTCTTTCATTCCAGTCTACGCTGGACTTCTTGCCCGCGAGCATAACGACAATACTCCCAATCATGAACATCATCTGGAAGCTTCAAAAGTGGCCATGACGATCGGGACCTTGATGTTTTTGATGACATCTTTTTTAGTTGTTGGCGGTATTGTTGCGACTCCTTTTTTAATTGATACAATCGCTCCCGGATTCCAAGGAGAAAAAAGAGAACTGACTATTAAGCTTGTGCAGATCTTCTTTCCAGGTACCGGACTAGTTGTTATGTCGGCATGGTGTTTGGGTATTTTAAACAGTCACCGTCGCTTCTTCTTATCTTATGCTGCTCCTATTATTTGGAATGCGGCGATTCTTGCGACACTTCTGATTTATGGAAAAGGATCCTCTCAATACGACCTGGCCATCATCACCGGATGGGGTCTGGTTCTGGGAAGTTTTCTTCAGGTCGCAATTCAAATTCCAACGACTGTTAAGCTTTTAAAATTTTTCAAACCAAGACTGGACACAAAAGTGATCCACGTAAGAATCATTTTAAAAAACTTCGTTCCCAGTGTCATCTCTCGCGGAGTTGTTCAGGTAAGTTCATACATCGATAACGTACTGGCGAGTTTACTTCAGTCAGGTGCTGTGTCGAATTTATCTTTCGCTCAACTTCTTTACACTCTTCCCATCTCACTTTTTGGGATGAGTATTTCGGCCAGCGAACTTCCAGAAATGAGTTCGATTATCGGGTCTCAAGAAGAGGTTTACGCCAAACTCCGCACCCGCCTACAAAATGGAATTCAAAAAATCAGTTTTTTTATTATTCCTTCAGTGGCGGCCTTTGTGATCTTAGGTGACATCGTTGTTGCCGCTCTTTTTCAAACAGGAAAATTTACGGCCGAAGACACTCACATTGTCTGGATCGTTCTTATCGGGTCAAGCGTAGGTCTTCTTGCTTCAACGATCGGACGCCTTTATTCATCAACTTTCTTTTCTTTAAAAGACACGAGAACGACACTGAACTTTGCCATCGTAAGAATTTTTTTCACCACAATTCTTGGGTATTTATTCGCTTTTAAATTCGCCCCCATGATCAGCTCTAACCCTGCTTATGCAACGGCCGGGCTCACTTCTTCTGCTGGAATGAGTGGATGGATTGAATTCATGCTGCTAAAAAATAAACTCAACGGCATCATCGGTAAAACGGGAGTTAATTGGCGTTACCAATCAAAACTTTGGGGTTGTGCACTTATCTCTGCTGCAGTTGGATTAGGTATTAAATGGTTTGTCCCATTGCACATTTTGACTCTTCCTATTCCAAGAGCGATTATTATTCTGGGTGTATTTGGAGTTCTTTACTTTGCATTTACTTACCTGATTAACATTGAAGAATCTCAGGTCGTGATTAATAAAATTAAGTCGAAAGTTTTAAGGAAAAAATAATGGAATTCACTCCAGCTCTTACTGATGTTTTAAAGTTTGCGATCACACTTGTTTCCATTGTTAACCCTGTTGGAGCTATTCCGGTATTCTTAGGTTTTGTAAAAAATCACAGAAGAATCAATGTAAAAAAACTGGCCAACCATACGGCCACGGCCGTAACAGTGACCATCTTAATCAGCTTGATTGCCGGCCAGTATGTTCTTAATTTTTTCGGGATCTCGGTGGCATCGTTTACCATCGCCGGTGGATTTCTTTTAACGACGACGGCCTTCAGTATGATTTCAGGGCAACAATCAAATTCTAAAATCAACAGCGAAGAAATTGAGTCATTGGATTTTGAAAGGGAGTTGGGAATTATTCCTCTGGCCATCCCTCTTTTATCCGGGCCTGGTGCCATTTCAACATCTATCATTCACGCTAAAAATTTTACCACACCAGCACACTGGATTATTGGGATCCTGATGATTTTAATTGTCGGCCTTTGCGTAAAATTTATTTTAATGTACGCTGAAAAGATTGGTGAAAAACTAGGCCAAATCGGTCTGAACGTTATGACCCGAATCATGGGTTTAATTCTTTTATCAATGTCGATTGAAATGATTGCTTATGGTATTAAAGAAATCCTTCCGATCTTAAAAGGCGATTTCTAAAAAATAATCTCAATCAAACATTAACCATTTCCTAACTGGAAGTAGTTCTCCCATTCCATTACATTTTGATCAACTCAAAAAAGTAATTCATGGGAGAAGTACAATGTGGTCATATCTTAACAAGCTATTCTCTAATTTTTTTATGCGAATCTCAAAACATGACTCTCAAGAGACATGGACATTGCTTGAGATGCGCCAAAAGTCCAATCTCGAGAACTTAGAAGACTTAAAAAAGCTTCGTATCAAGAATTTTTAGGAGTATAATTTCTTTACTACTTTTTAAGGATGGTTTTATGGAAAGTAATCAAAGAAAATATTCTAGTTTAGATGTTGGGTCACGCTCTGAAGTTCAAGCAGGATTCATGACAAGAGTTTATCAGTGGATGTCGATTGGTATTTTACTCACGGCCGGTGTTTCTACTTATATCGGAACAAACGAGCAACTGGCGATGTCTATTGCTAGTAACCGTGGATTGTTTTGGGTTTTAATTATCGCTCAATTTGCTGTGGTACTTGGTCTTTCGGCCATGATCAACAAAATGAGTTCAGCTCTGGCACTTGGTCTTTTTATGCTTTACTCGGCATTAACAGGCGTAACATTCTCAACAATCTTTTTAATCTATACTCAAGCTAGTATCCAGTCAGCGTTCTTCACAACTGCTTGTGGATTTGCGGGGCTTTCAGCTTTTGGATTAATTACGAAAAAAGACTTAGGGCCTGTTGGAACATTTTGTTCAATGGGATTATTCGGGTTAATTGGTTATTCACTTCTAGCACTTTTCTTTCCATCAATGATGGGTGGAACTGCAGGATTAGTGTTTAGCTTAGTTGGTCTTTTAATCTTTGCAGGACTTACTGCTTACGATACTCAGAAGATTAAATTAATGGGGCAGCATGCTTACAGTGAAGAAGAAAGATCTAAATTGACTGTGATTGGTGCGCTTACACTTTATTTAGACTTCATTAACTTATTCTTAATCATTCTAAGATTTACTGGTGACAGACGTCGCTAAGATAAAATAAAAAAGGGGAGCTTCTAAGCTCCCCTTTTTTTATTATTTTAAAATTGATTTAATTTTTTCAACATACCCTGCGACATCCGATTTCTTCATCAACGGCGAAAACGACAATCGAATCGAAGACCTAGAGTGCTCATAAGAATACCCCATCGCCATCAACACTCGATTCTCTTTAATAATCCCCGACGAACAAGCTGACCCCGTAGAAAGATCCACACCCATCATATCGAATTTTGCACTTAGTGTTTCTGCTTTTTGTCCATAGATCACTAAAAAAATAGTATTGAGATTTCTAAAAGGCGCAAAACGCCCTACAACCTCTCCACGCTCTCCCAGGAACTCGACTAAGGCCTCTTCAATTTCATCCTTTGCTACGGCCAATTCAGAGGCTGCAAAGTGCTCTTTCATTTCGTGAAGAGCAAGCTTGATCGAATAAACGCCTAAAGCGTTCTCCGTTCCAGCGCGAAGGCCTTCTTGTTGACTGCCACCAACGATCAGCGGTGAAAACTCAATATTGTTACCAACAAAAGAAAATCCGATTCCTTTAAGCGCACCAAATTTATGGCCAGAAAAAGTATAGGCATCCAATTCTGGAGATAACATATCCCAATTGGCCATCTTACCGACCAATTGAACAGCATCCACATGGATAAAAGCATCTGTTTGCTTTTTAATTTCTTCGGCCCATTGAAGCGGCCATATCACGCCAGTTTCGTTGTTGATGAAAGTGTAATTTAAATACGACTCTCGCCCTTCACTGGTTTCATTCAAAATGCTTTTTGTTAATTCAATTTGATCAAAGAGCCCGTTTTTATCCACAGGAAAGAAAATCACTCTGTGGCCAAGCAGTTCTAGATCTTCTTTGAGTTGAATCACGCAAGCGTGGTCCACTTCAGAAAAAAAGAAACTCACCTTTTTTTTCTCTTTGAAGAATTTAAACGCCAGACCCTTAAAGATTGAATTGATCCCCTCAGAAGCTCCTGAGTGAAAAAATAATTTATGAGTGTCTGTTTTTAAATTAAACAACTGGAAAAGATACTCAACTGTTTCGTTGATGTGCTTTTTAGATTTTTTTCCGGATGCATGCAGAGATGCCGGATTCCCAAATAGAAAATCCCCGCTATGAAGATAATCTGTAACTCTCTTCGCTAGCGGGGACGTTGCATTGTAGTCAAAATAGAAACGATTACTGATTGATCTCTCCAATCGGGTTTCTAATCGCTGAAGTCATAATTCCAGCTGATTCAGTAGAAGCTCCAATTCCAGCTTCAGTTTCAGTTTCTTTGCTCTTACGAACAAGATCACCAAGTGATGTTGTTGCAAGATATTCTTTCATGATGATCCCTAGGTTCATGAAGTAGTTCTTTGACAGGTGGAACTCAAGAGAGTTCGCTGCTTCAGCTTCTGTTCCTACGATATCACGGGCCGGGTTGATGTTTTCACCAACACAGTCAAGAACGTCTTTAATTGTAATTTGGTCCATGTTGCGAGCTAGTACATAACCGCCACCTGGTCCGCGAACCGACTTAACTGCTTGACCATTTCTTAGCTTTCTAAAAAGTTGTTCTAAGTAATGAAGACTGATGTTTTGTCTTGTTGAAATTTCTTGTAATCTTACCGGATTCCCATTTGAATGAGTAGTAAGGTCTAACATTGCTCTAACTGCGTAACGCCCTTTTGATGTAAGTCTCATTGGTCTTCCTCCATAAAAAATCCAATTGATCGTAACCTTGATTAAGAAAAAATTCTTGAGAAATGCGTGTGTCGTCTACTGGTAAAATTGCTCATCCGTGCAATCTTTTCTAGCTAACTGATTCTCATCTCAAAGAACCAACCTAACAAGAATAGTATGACGTGTACGAAACACAGAAGTCAACCACCTATTTTTTAGAATTTGATGATAAGGTATTGAAATTAAGGTAGTCTTAAGCGTTAAGATCAGGTAAATAGTCAATAAAACCGATGGATTAGGTCACTTGATTCAATGCAATTTATTGATGAAAAATATTTCATTGGAGTGTTTTGATCGGAAAACTTTGCCGATCTACAAACCTTTTACGTGAGCTTTGTAAGCAGAAAATTACGTGAATTATTTTCGTTAATCTCAATTTTCAACTGATAATATTTAAACTCATCACCGATGATTCTTTGAAGCTGAGTCAGGTATGGCATCCCCCATTCGATTAAAAAATAATCTTTTTCTTCCAGATACATCGGGATTTCCAAGTGGATCAGTTCTTCTTTTTTTTCTATACGATAAAGATCAGCATGTAGAAGATTGTCTACTTCGTTGATGATTGAATACGTAGGGCTTGACGTCCCCTTTCTATCTAAGAAAATTTTTGTAAATGTCGTTTTGCCCGCACCTACCGGCCCATCAAGAATGATGACACTTGGTGGTTCAATCACCTCTTTCATTTCAGTGGCGATATTAGCAAGATCAGATTCTAAAACCTTCTTCCAGGTGCGAACGACAGACATGGGTTACCTACTTTAAGGGATGAGCATCAAAAACGCTCTTAAGGTTTTTAACAGTGTTTGAAAGACCATTAAAAAGCGCGTGGCAGATGATCCAGTGACCGATGTTATATTCTTCGAAAATCTTATGCTCTAAAAGAGGCACAACACTTTCATCAGTCAGACCATGGCCTGCGTGAGTAGCGATTTTGTTATTAGTTAAAAATTCTTTTGCGGCCTTATACTGTTCGATATAACGGCCAATATCATCTCCGTTAGCAAAGACACGTGCGTACTCTCCTGTGTGGATTTCAACAGCATCGATATTTAATTGCGTAGCACGGATTAAAACTTCAATTTTAGCTTCTAAGAAAAGAGAAATCTTAACGTCTTTGATTGAAGACTTTAATTTCTTAACGGCTTCTTCAATGCGGATAAAGTTAGCATCATCCAGCAAATCTAATCCACCTTCCGTTGTTTTTTCCTGGCGCTTTTCCGGCACAAGGCAAATCCACTCCGGCGTTGAAGCGATAGCGATTTCTACGATTTCAGGATTAACACCCATTTCAAGGTTAAGCGGTTTTCCAAATCTCTTCGTCACCAGGCGCACAGTCTCCACATCAGTATCCTGAATGTGGCGGCGGTCTTCTCTTAAATGAATGGTGATTTGATCAGCACCATTTAAAAGCGAAACCTGAGCAGCATCAACCACACTTGGGTAATCTTCTCCACGTGCTTGTCTTAAAGTAGCGACATGGTCAATGTTAATTCCTAAACGAGGGATCATTACTAAACTCCTAAATTATCTATAAAAAACTAACCAATCTCTTTCGTTACAATCTGTACCAGACGGTTACATTCTTCTTCTACCAGCTCAGCGTTCTCACCTTCAACCATAACTCTTAAAAGCGGCTCTGTTCCCGAGTAACGTAAAAGCACTCTTCCACGTCCATCCAGTCTTTTCTCAGCTTCGCTCACAGCATCGGCAATCGCCTTAACAGTTTCAAGGACCGGCTTATTTTTAACAACAACATTCTTTAAAAAATGTGGGAAAAGTTGAACTTCTTCAACCAGATCCTTCAGCGATTTATTAAAGTACTTCATGGCCTCGATAACTTTTAGTCCACCAAGTGAGCCGTCTCCAGTCGTTGAGTGTTTGCTGAAGATAATATGCCCCGAAGGCTCTCCACCTAAGATGCAATGGTGAGCACGCATGTACTCGATGATATATCTATCACCAACTTTGGTTCTATGAAATTTTAATCCCAAAGATTCGATGTAGAGCTCTAATCCTAAATTCGACATAACAGTTCCTACAACTGTATCGCCTTTTTTAAGTTCACCACGTGCCAGAAGAAGCTTGGCAAATAAACCGATGAGTTTATCCCCATCAATCAATGTTCCTTCCTGGTCAATCACACTTACGCGGTCACCATCACCATCGATACAGATACCGATATCAGCTCTGTAACGAAGCACTTCAGTGCGTGCAGCTTCCGGGTGAAGCGAGCCACAGTTCTTATTGATGTTTTCTCCATTAGGGCTAATCCCGATTGAAAAAACCTCTGCTCCCAATTCCTGAAAAATCATCGGAGTTACTTTATAACCTGCGCCATTTGCGCAGTCTAAAACGATGCGCATTCCATCCAGATCGTAATCAGAACCAAGTGCTGATTTAACCTGTACGATGTAGCGACCGTAAACTTCTTTTAATCTTTCTGCGTTTCCTAACTGGCCGGCGTATTTCACTGGCATCATATCAGGATTTAAAATTAAGCGCTCAAGCTCAATTTCCACCGAGTCAGGAAGCTTATTTCCTTTCCCATCAAAAATCTTGATCCCGTTATCCTGAAAATGGTTGTGAGAAGCAGAGATCATAACCCCCGCATCCGCGCGCATTGAGTGAGTTACGAAGGCCACGCCTGGAGTTGGCAAAGGACCTGTTAAGATAACTTCTCCACCTTGAGAGCAAACTCCCGAAGCAAAGGCCATCTCCAGCATATAACAAGACAAGCGCGTATCTTTACCGACAATAATAACCGGCTTAGTGTTGGTTGGATTGACTGACTGAAAGTGAAAGGTCACCGCACGCCCAAGGGCCGTTGCAATCTCTGCTGTCATTGGGTAAGCATTGGCCTTACCACGAATTCCATCAGTCCCGAAAAGTTTTCTCTCCGACATAGTGTGTTCCTTTTAAACGACCATAATATTTTCGCTAGTCTTTTTTCACAGACTCACGTTTTGGAATGGTCAGTTGTACTTTATATTTTAATTTTACTCTAGGATTTTCTTCAAATGATAAACGTGGATCTAATTCTTCTAAAGGAACTGTTATAGTCCCCTCATCTTTATCAATAGTCGAAAGATTCACCGGGTTAGTTTCCACATGTGAAAGTTTACGAATCACGTCAATAGGTCCACTCACCATGATATTTGGCGGATCAATATTCAATTCTTTAAATTTGCGATCATAGGCCATATTGCCAATATACTGAATCCTGACCGGCAACTCCATTTGAACCAGACGGTCAATTTCGACGTTGGCGTCTTTTGGATGCATCTCAAGAATATCGACACCAAATGGCACAGAAATCTGAGAAGGAAGGTACTGAACTTTGAAGTTCTTCCCAAACTTTTTATAATAAGGAACCAGATCAATCACCAGCTTTTCTTTATTAGAAAAGACGTTTCCGATGAAAGCTTTTGAACCTTTTAATTTTAACTGGAGCTGTCTTTCGGTATTGCTGGAAACAGCAAACCCCTTAGGAACGATGAACTCGATTTGAATTTTTTTTTCGATTTCCACTGGCTCGCTATTTAAAACGTAGAACCATAAAGATACGGCAAAAAATATCGCGATCATTTTTAAAGTATGTCTTTGCGCTTTTTCTAATTTCAACGAACGATATCCTTGGTCTTAATAGGTCTAAGAGCACTATCTAAACTTTCGTTGCTCCAAATGTGACGAAGGTATTGTCCAAGTTCCTTTTCGGTCTTACACAAATAAAAAACGCCTTCTACGCATAGATTAATCTTACCACTTTCTTCCGAACAAGTGATAACTAATGCATCAGTCACTTCAGTTAATCCCAAAGCGGCCCTGTGGCGTGTCCCCAAGTGTCTTTCGATATCAAAGTTTTTCGACAGCGGAAGAAAACATCCTGCGGCCGTCAGTTTTGAGTTTTGTAGAATAATGGCCCCATCGTGCAAGCTGGAGCTCGATTCAAAGATCGAGTAAATAATATCCGAATGGATGCGAGAGTCCAGGCGGGTTCCGGTATTGATATAGTTGAGTAAACCGTGCGTGCGCTCAATAACAATCAAGGCCCCGATTTTTTCTCGAGAAAGGGCCCCACAGGCCTCGACAATTTCATCAATTTCAAAATCGTGAACGTCTTTAGAGAAAACCGTCAGGATATTTCTCTTAGTCCCTACCGAGGCCAGTGCACTTCTGAACTGATCCTGGAAGAGAACCACGACGATAATAAAGAATGAATCAAAAAAGTGCGCCAGGACCCAGTTAAGCGAATAAAGCTTAAACGTGATCCCGAGCCAAAATAAACCGAATAAAAATCCCAGACCGACGATCATCTGGGCCGCTTTGGTTCCTCTTACAATCAACAGCAGTTGATATATGAGAATCGCAACGATCAGAATGTCGATGAAATCTTTTATATTGAGATGGTTAAAAAATGGGCTTAAAAAGGACATGAAGGTATTCTATCCCTTATTAAGCCGCATTCGCAAATTCATCGTCTTCTTTTAAGAATCTTAAGCGCTCTTCCTCAGAAAGATTCAGCGATTTCAAAATATCCGTACTCATCAGAAGTTTCTTTCTTAGAGCTTCGCGGCTAATTCCCATCGCTTTTGCTGCTTTGGACTTATTCCCATTGCACCTTCTGATCTCATTGTGAATCATTTCGCGCTCGACCAAAGACATGCGGTCTTTAAGGGCGATGCTATGGTCACTCACAAATGGAAGATCACCAAACATTCTCTTTTTCTCTGACAGATCCACTAAAGGTGAAGCTGAGTCATCAATTTCAATATCGGTAATAACATGTGACTTCGGGTTATAAAGCACAGCTCTTTCCACACAAAGTTTTAATTCTTTGATGTTCCCCGGCCAGTCGTACTTCTTTAACTTTTCCATCAGCTTTGGAGCAAATGATTTTAAAAGAAGCCCTTCTTTCTTACATTCTAATTTTAAGAAATAATCACATAAAAGTTCAATGTCATCTCCACGGCGGCGAAGTGGTTCCATGAACACTGTGGCCTTTGAAATGTACTCGTAAAGTTCATTGTCAAAGTCCCCAGACGATACCAGCAGACCTAGGTCTCTCGTCGTCGTTGCCACAATTCTTACGTCCAGACTGAATTTTGTCTCTGGAATATGACGTGACTTCATCGTCTCTAAAAGCATCTTTTGGTGCTTTGGAGACAGGGCCCAAATCTCGTGTAACTGAACTGTTCCACCTTGGCAGGTAATCAATTTGCATTCTTTTTCGTCAGGGCCGAATAATTGTCTTCCGACAAAATCCTGATCCTTGTCTGCACAGTTCACCACTTCAAAACCTTTTAATCCACGTTGACCTTCAACGTGAAGAATTTTCGAATAAAGTGATTTACCTACACCGCGCTCTCCGTAAATTAAGACCGGTGCTTCGATGTCTTTTAGTTTTACGATTGTCGATCTCAAAGAGGCCACGTGTGGCACTCTACCGATAAGTGCGTTCTTTCTATCAAAAGGATTTGAGAATCTTCTGATAAGCGACTTATCTGACATGGGCGTAAAGTTATAAAATACAGAAGAGAAAATAAGCGATAAAACTTTCATCGTCTTTTCATCTTCAATTGAAAATCTGTCTTCGTTTCTCTTGTTTAGAACTTCAATAACACCAATGATCTTGTCTTCACGGTTATGAATCGGGTGACAGATAATTGATTTTGTCTCAAAGCCAAATTTCATATCGAACGCTTCGTTAAAGCGCGTGCTATCATGAACAGTATCAATGTTCAGCGCGACCCCTGTAGTAAATACCGATCCGGCAATCCCTACGCGGTAATCAAACTTCAACTGCTCTTTTCTAATCCCCAAAGCACAAACAGCTTCAAGCTCATTTGTTTCCGGGTTAATTAAAAATAACGACGCTCTTTGAGCATTTAAAATACGAATCACTTCATCAAGCATAGACTCGATGAAGCCTTCTTTATCACCAAAGTGCGTGATGTCTTTAAAGAGTGAAAGCAGCAGTGAAAAGATCTCAAATCCATCAGTTGCTTTTGTGTAGCGCTCTTTAATAGCAGAATCGATTAAACAGTTTTTTAGCCTCTCAGAAGAGAACCCCAAAATGTAGTGCTCCAGGAATTTTGCAATCCCCTTTTCTTCTTCAATTTCAATCCCGTAAATGATTTTTTGATCATCTAAAGATTGAGAAAAAGCGCGCACGACTTTTCCTGTTAAATCCATATGATGTTTTTTGTATTGTAATGAAATAGTTATTTCACGACCGACAGAAATTCGTTCTGCTGTGGCAAAACCTAATCCGGTCAAAGAGATGTCAATCAACTTAGCATCGTCGATGTACTCTTCCTGTCCACCCTTTTCACGGGCCATTTGCACCAGGAATCTTAGGTCGTCTGCCTCTTCAACAGGAATTCTGAATGATTGGTAAAACTTAAATTCAGAAAAACTTGCAAGCATGGTCCACTCCTAACTAATCTACAGATTAACTCAAGTGTCTCATCGGCAAAAATTCACAGAACTTGAATTTTGTGCCAATAAAAATTTGCAAGCGCTTATTTAGTTTGGAGATGTTCCCGGAATTGCAGGCATTCCCTCTTTTGTCAGACCTGGTTCATCAACAACCGGGGCCTTCGCAAGATTTTGACGAAGATTGTGAACGATCACTTTATGCATGGCCGACTCAAATAGTGCCCAATACTCTCCATTCTTTCTTGGATCAGAAGATGGCAGCTCTAAAGTATAAGTTGGAATGTTTCTTTCTTTTCCTGCCCAGTTTCCAAGCGAGCCTGGAAAAAATGGATAGTCCTTAATGTTGTACCCTGAAGCATCTTTACTCATCTGGATTAAAAGCTCATGAGCTTTGATTCCATCCATTCCGTTAGTGATGGCCGTGCTTGGCCCATCATAATCAAGTAGAGTCAGTGGTGAGTGCACAGAAACAATTTTATCCGGATTGTAGCGCTTAATCAGGTTAACCTGGTAAACAACTTCCGGCTCACTGTTAGGCTTTTCACCTGGGTTTCTTCTTTTATCTCTTTTAAATTTTGTCAGCCAAAGCTTTCTTGCTAACGCTTGCCAGTCTTTTGTCGGGAAGTTTCTGTTAGGATCAACCCCTCTGGCGTTCATACGAATTGGTCTTTTTCTAAAATATGAATCTGGATTCACTAAAGGTGAAATCAGGACCACTTTATTTTTAAATTCTTTTGCCACTTCCGGGTCAGCGTAAGCTGCGCGCAGGTAGTACATTAAATCAAAGCAGAATTTAACCGGTGTGATCTCATCACCGTGCACTCCACACATAACGATCGTGACATCTTTATCTTTAAAACTTGGAAGCTCTTCATCACTGACATCACCAAAGACAGTCCACATCAATGGATCACCTAAAACTGAATTTCTGTAGTGATTCCATTTAAAGTCTGCACACTGACTTTTTTCCCAACCGAACTTCTTAAAGCTCACATCGAGTTTTTCACAGTATGATTTAATGGCAGGGGTCATCCCATCTGCAGTAGCAGGCGGTGCCGCCGGAGCAACAGGAGTAATAGTTTGCGCATTGGCATTTACGACAAAAAGCCAAACAGCACTAAATAGAATTAATACATGACGAGATTTCATTATGGATGATATTATAGCTAGGAATAATTAAAGAATTCAATTCAAATAGTGAGTGCTTGTGCCAAAAACAAATATAATTATCAGCAGTCTTAATCCCGACCTTTTTACAACCAAACGACTTATGTCTGAGGCCAGCAAACTAAAACACTCCGTTAGTTACCTTAACCCCTATCAATTCCACATTCCGATGAAGGCCAAACCAGTTACAGGTCACTACTTTCACCGCACAACCGGGACGAACTATGATGATTTCGATTTAATCGTCACGAAGCATCATGAAATTTCCGGGTTCTCTGTTACCAACCCGCTTGAGCGCTTAAAAGTATTCAGGTCAAAGGACACTCAATCCCTATTTTTCACTGAACACAATATCCCCGGCATAAAGACGTTTTTGTACAGAGGTCAGTTAACTGAATCACTGGAAGAAGAACTAACTGCTTTATCAGTTGATCAAAAATATATTTTAAAAATGAGTCGCGGCAATCAAGGCATTGGAGTCAACATTTTAGAAAGCCACAAATCTTTAGTGAGTGTGCTTGAAACTTTTCACGCCATGAGAGATCAGCGCTTTTTAATTCAACCCTATATCCCCCATAAAAAAGAATGGCGTACTCTCTTTGTCCGAGGTGAAATCATCGCTTGTATCGAAAAAACGATTTCCAAAGAAGACTTCAGAGGAAATGCTAAAAGATCCAATGGAAAACTCTTAAAGAAAATCCCTAAGGAATTAGAAAAGATTGCCCATCATGCTTACATGCACAGCGGCCTTGATTATGCTGGGATTGATTTATTGGAAACAAATAAAGGACAGATTTTAGTTTTAGAAGTCAATGCAGTACCAGGTTTCGAGCAAGCAGAAGAGCTCTCGGGACATAATATTGCCCGAGAGCTGCTCGCTTATTTATAGTAAGTAATCAAACCAGTTCGATGGACCTTTTAGAAGGTAGTAAACAATCTTCTTACCAAAACTTGTCTGGTAAAACTCCGCTTCATCAATCATCGCTCTAGAGTTAAGACGGATACTTCCCTCAATTCTTGAGTCGATATCTTTTTGAACAGCATCAGCAAGCTCTGCGTTGTTCTCGCAAGAAACGATCATCTCCGAGTTGTAGTTAGCTGAGCGTGGGTCAACGTTATAAGTTCCGATCACAACATCTTTGTGGTCGAAAATAAAAGTTTTAGCGTGTACACCAAAACGTGCAGCACCTGCCTGGTCTTCTAATACTTCATATGTCCCAGGTCTCGTCCCTTTAAAAATGTAAGAGTCTAATCCTCTGTCTAACCATTTTGGGATGATGCTATCAAAAGCAGCGTATACATAGATAGCATCTGTAGAATTTAAACTATTTGTTAAAAGCCTTACATTCACTTTTCTATCAAGGGCATTATTCAGCGTTGTTCCTAATTCATCGTTTACGATAAAATAAGGAGAATCCATCATGATTGATTCTTTTGAGTTGTTAATGCGATCAAAGATATCGTGCTTTACAACTCTATTTTCTTTTCTATTTTTCTTTCCAAGATTCGGGTACTCAGAGTGAAATGAGATTTCATTACATACACCGCTGTACTCACGACTTAACTCATCCTGACCTTTTGCTCTAATTTCAGCTTCAAGCTTTGAGTCCATTGCGCTTGAAATAAAGCTCTCAGCTGCTGCAACTTTTTTATTCCAGTTGCGAAGATCATTCTTATAAGCAGACTCATCTAGGTTATCATCACCTCTTCTGTATCTGGCATCGTCACTTTCCGGCATTCTTGGGCGTGCAACACGCTCGCTTAACTTAGCATTGAATGTTTCATCAAATGTTTTTTCAATCGGAGTGACCAGTTCACCTTCAAAATGAATTTCACGGTCTAAGAAGTTGTACCCTTCGTGTAAATCAAAATATTCATCTCCAATATTTCTTCCACCAGTGATCGCCTCTTTTCCATCAACGATTAAAACTTTTCTATGGTTTCTATATTGCCCTGAAAATAAATTTAATGTCGATGTTGTATTAAAGTACTTAACGATCGCTCCAGACTTTTCAAGCTCGTGAGCATAAAAAGGTGAAAAATCACTCTTCACCATAAAGTAGTCCAATAGGACTCTAACCTTTACACCTTGACGTGCTTTTTTTGCCAGCGCCTGAGTGAAAATCTTTGCTGATTTATCAGTTCTATAAATGAAGTACTCAACATCAATTGAATTTTGTGCTCTCTCAATCATTTGAAGGCGCTCTTCCAATGATGCCAGACCGTGGTTTAATAAAGTCACGTTGTGGGCCTGCGTGCTCTTAGCAATGAATGGATTTTCATCTGCTGAAAATGCTTGAGAACTCATCATCGTTGAAGCTACTAGAGATAAAGCTAACATCGTCTTTTTCATAAAATGCCCCTCTCGGCCTTAAATATTGATACCCAAGAATAACTCCTAAACGGACGGCCAAGGGGCCTTCTTGTAAAAAATGCATGGGGTGTCAGGCCTGTAGACAGGTATTTATGACCCACCTAGAGTTCATAATATTAAGTACTTATTAGGTAGTCATTATAATTGTTTGACAGCTCATACTTTTGATCTAAAATACAACTAATAGAGGAAAGCTAAATGTACATCTGTATTTGCAAAGGGATAACTGAGAAAATGCTGATCGATCAGATCAGACCGTCTCATAATTCTCAAGAACAAATTTTAAAAAATCTCGGAATCGGCGATTCATGCGGCTCTTGCGTGGTTGATGCTGTAAAAAAAATCCTCGAAAATCAAAATAATTTAGATTCCAAAACTAAAAAATCCGACTCATAATTAGACGAAAATCGCACTACCGGATAGGAGTTTACTTATGCAAGGAAGCCAGGCCATTATCGACGCTCTTAATTCTGTTCTAACAAAAGAATTAACGGCCATTAACCAATATTTTCTTCACGCAAGAATGCTTCAAAACTGGGGACTTGAAAAACTAGGTCGCCTTGAATACAAAGCTTCAATTGATGAAATGAAACACGCTGATGAACTAATTAAGCGTATCCTTTTCCTGGAAGGACTACCTAACCTTCAAAAGCTTGACCGTATTAGAATCGGGCAAACTGTTCAAGAAGTTATGGAAGCGGACCTTTCAGTTGAAAACGAGGCCGTTCCTCACTTAAAAACATGTATTAAACTTGCTGAGTCTGAAGCAGACTACGTAACACGTAACCTGTTCCTTCACATCCTTGAGAGTGAAGAAGAGCATGTTGACTGGCTTGAAACACAACTAAGCTTATTAAAGCAAGTTGGAGTTCAAAATTACATCCAATCACAGATCGAGATGGAAAAAGGCGAATAGTCTTTTGATCTTAAAAAAGAATTCACTTAATTTAATTAGTTTTCCGGTGGGCAGTTACCAATGTAACTGCTCCATCCTCTACTCTGATACAACTCGCGAAGCGATTATCATCGACCCGGGAAATGATCACGAATTTATCCTGCAAAAAATTAAAGACCTCAATATCAAAGTAAAAAAACTGATTCACACTCATGCGCATTTCGATCACATCGGAAGAAGCACAGAAGTTTCCAATGCCACTGGAGCGACCATTCATCTTCATAAAGGTGATCAATTTCTCTACGATATGCTTCCGCAGCAGGGGATGTTTTTTAGACAAGTGGTCGGCTCACCAAAGGCGATTGATTCATATCTTGAAGAAGGTGTTGAATTTGGTTTTGATGACCCGGAAATTAAAACGTTTTTGAAAACACTTCATACTCCAGGGCACACGCCAGGTTCATGCTGTTTTTATACTGAATACTTTGATGAGCCACAACTCTTTGCTGGTGATACTCTTTTTCAACGCTCGATTGGAAGAAGTGATTTACCTGGTGGTGATGGAAGGCTTTTGATTAAGTCGATTAAAGATAAACTTTTAACTTTGCCAGATGAAACGAAAGTTATTGCGGGCCATGGTGGCACAACCCGCATTTTTGATGAGAAAAAACACAATCCATTTCTTTGCTAAACTATCCAAGAAACAATTTAATATAAATTCCAAGCATTGATGTAAGAATCAGACCAAAACCCCACATAAGCGCTGTGTAGAGCCTATCAAACTTTTTATCAATTTTTTTGAATTCATCACGAAATTCAACATCCATATGATGAAAATGATTTGTTAAAGCTTTCAAAGTTAAAACCAACATATCTTCAGTTGTAACTTTTTCTTTATCCATTTTAGAAAGAATTTCCTGACTTTTTTGATTAAGCCAGTGATCAAATAATTGGTTTTCAAACACGACTACTTTTCCCATAAACTCCTCCACCATTGGAGAAAGTATACCATGAGAAAAGCAATTTATAAGTAGATAAAGGCGAGAGTAACACCCTAAAATGATGAGCAAAATAAAACATTGATTTCATTTTGCTCTAAGCAATCTATCAAAAAATTAAACTTTATAATTTCTAAGCTATTAACCAATCGGTGAACAAAGCTCTACTAAAAAACCATTCAGGTCTCTTACGTAACTCACCACTTGTCCCCAGGGCTTCGTCTCAGGTTTCTTCACTTCCAAGGCCCCAGCTTTAACTGCCGTTGCATGAGCGAGAGCAACATCATCACTCACCAGACCAATTTCCATATCAGACGACTGAAACCCAGGCGCTCTTTTCTTAAACCCGATATCGTTTAACTCGCCCATATTTAAACTAGCAAACGACAATGTCGTTGGACCTGTATCAAGCTCTCCATACTCTCCCGATTCATGAACAAACTTTCTCTTCATAGAAAAGGCCTTTTCATAAAACAGGATTGTTTCTTCAACACTTGTTACATAATAAATGACATATCCTAATTTCATATTCATCCTAAATCTTAAACTTCTGCATGCTTCACTTCAGGAAGTCTTGTCATCATAAAAATTGGAATTAATAAAAAGGCAGACCCGATAAAATACGGTGCTGCTGATCCATATTTGTAATAAATAACTGAGGCCGTAATTGGACCTACGACTCTTGCAAGAGCTCCCAGTGATCTAAAGATCCCGATACTTCTTCCCTGTTCCTGAGCTGGAGTATACATAGACACCAGTGAAGTCAAACATGGAATAATCATTGAAGACCCAACTGATAAGAAAAATAACCCTGCATAAAGCATGAAGTTTGAATAAGCAAAACCAATTAAGATTAATCCTGGAATTAAAGCAATGAGTCCTTGAATCGCCATCTTCTTCTCACCTACCTGGTGAGCTTTTCTTCTAACATATCCACCTTGTACCATTGCCAGGATGAAACCAATAAAGATGAATAAATAAGCGTTCTGCATTGATGTATAACCCAGTCTTTCAAAGGCCAGGAAAGTTAATGTGAACTCCATTCCGGAAAAGGCCGATAGAAATAAAAAGTTTCCAAAGTTAACCAGATTTACACCTTTGTATGGAAGAGGTGTAAAAATCTTAAGGGGATTAGCACTTCTTTGTGTTTCAGTCGTCCCTCTTTTTGAAGCAGGTAGAGACTCATTAAAGTGAGTGTAGACCCAGATCACGTTGAACATTGAAAGAATAAAAGCAAATGCCGCTGGCGCTGAAAATGGGTTCACTCCGTACATCGCCAGATCAGGATAAATTTTTGTCAGATCAAGCAAAGATAAAATCCCACCGATAGCTGGCCCGATAACAAATCCCAGGGCAAAAGCAATTCCGATAAAGGCCATTCCTTTTGAACGATTTTTTGTTGTAGTCACATCAGCAACAACTGCCGTCGCTGTTGAGATGTTTCCTCCCATAATCCCACCAATGATTCTTGAAATAATCAAAAGAGTGAATGAACCTGAGAAAAACCATAATGCATAACTTAGAGCAAGACCACCAAGAGAAATAAGCAGGACTGGTTTCCTTCCGATTCTATCAGAAATACTTCCCCACATTGGAGCTGCGATAAATTGTAGGAATGAATACAAGGCCCCTAAAACCCCACCGAATAAAACGATTCCTGAAAAAATCGTTGATCCTTCTGTATAGTTTGAAATGGTCTGGATTGATCCAAAGATCGCTTTTAGGAAAACGTTGTCTGCATCGACTGTCAGGTAGTGTTTTGCCAAGCTTGGAAATAACGGGAAAATAATAGAGAAGCCAACAAGGTCTAAAAAAATTGTCAAAAATACAATTTTTAAAGAAGAGCTTGCTTCGGGTGAGAGCGGTTCACTCTTCATTTTTAATTCTACTTTGCTCATTTGATTAAATTCCTCGTAATTATTTTTTTCTAAAGTATAAAAATCTTTTTCTCTGGTATCGCTGTCAGCGACGCACTGATTTTCCACAAAGCTTGCAAAATCGCGGCACCAGTTATCATCGTCATTCAGACATGGAATGAAATGAATCGCTCCACCGTGCTCACCTGCCGTGTGATTCAACTCATGTCCTAACTCATCAAGGGTCTCAAGACAGTCGGCCACAAAACTTGGTGAGTATACAGCAAGGTTCTTCTCTCCACTCTTAACCAAGTCAACAACCGTATCTTCCGTATATGGAGTCAGCCATTCTTCTGAACCAAAACGGGACTGGAATGTCATCGTTACATTTTGATGATCGATATTTTTTAAGCGCTCACGCAATAAGAAAAAAGTTTCGTAACAATGAAGATAATAAACATCCCCTTTATTTACGACTCTTCTTTTTTGAATCCCATGGAATGTTAAAAGCAGGCGATCAATACTTGTCCCCTGTGCTTTAAACTTTGCCAGGTAAGCATCAATTTGAGCTGCAGAGTTGTCGATGAAGGCCTTTGAAGTATGGAAGTTTGTCATCACCGAAATTTCAGGAATCTTCACGCGAGACTTAATAACATGAGAAAGTCCATCAATCCCTGAAGCAATCGTTGATTCAGAATACTGAGGGAACATAGGGATAACTTTCAACTTAGTAGCTGGGTTGGGATCAGCTTCCCAGTCGTCCCAAACCTTAGAGACTCTTGGTTCTGACAACAAAAAGGCATGATTAACTTCAACTTTTGGTGACTTAACAAAGCTTCTTACTTTTGAGGTAAAATCACGGGTAATTGTCAGGAGTGGAAAGCTCTTCCCATCCCAGATTCGTCGATAAAGCTTGGCCGAGCGTGCCGGTCTAAAAGGCAGGACAAATAGATTTAGGATGATTTTCCAAACAATGGGATTGATATCAACCACTCTCGGATCGGCCAAGAACTCCTTTAAAAAGGCCCTGACGTCCTTAATCTCAGGACTTTTGGGTGAACCCAATTGTACAAAAACAACTTTTGTTTTACCTTCACTCACAGCTTTATTCCTTCGTGTTTAAATGTTATAAAGTAATATCAAAAGACAAACTAAACGACTATGGGAACCATATGAAAAAGACTAATAAAACCCCGTCTAAGGCCTCGAAACCAACTAGACAAAAAGAACTGAAAAACTTTGCGCTAGGTGAAGCTCATACTGAGTACCCAAATACTTATGCGCCACAAGTCTTAGAAGCTTTCGACAATAAAAACCCAGGTAAAGAAGCTTGGACGACATTCATTTGTACAGAGTTCACATCTCTGTGCCCAAAAACAGGTCAGCCTGATTTTGCCAAAATTTTCATCAACTACATCGCTGATAAAAAAATGGTTGAATCAAAATCACTGAAACTTTATCTCTTTAGCTTCAGAAACCATGGTGACTTCCATGAAGACTGCATCCAGAAAATCTGTGATGATTTGGTAAAATTAATGAAGCCTCACTATATCGAAGTCGTTGGTGAATTCACTCCACGTGGTGGAATCGCGATCTTCCCTTTTGCGAACTACTCTTCTGAAAACAAGAGATATGTTCACGTAAAAGAATCACGTTTATTAAATTATGCTCCGGGGAAATACTCGATGGAGCTTTCAAAACTTTACTAAGGATTAAACCATGGGTATCGGATTAACAGAAGGGCTCCTAATTGCGGCCATTGCACTTCTCCTTTTTGGTGGAAAGAAAATTCCTCAACTTGGACGCACTCTTGGTGCTTCAATTAAAGGATTCAAAGAAGGAATGCATGAAGGAACTGAAGAAGAAAAAGCAGCTAAGGAAAAAGCTCTTTTAGAAGAAGAAAAGAAGAAAAAATCTTAAAAAATTATCATAAAGGCCCTGTTTATTTCAGGGCCTTTTAATATTTACTTAGAAAATTCTTCCACCATTTTTAACACCAGCGCCTGATCTCTTGGAATCTGATCCTTCAATCTAAAACATGTGTGTACTAATTTCTCATAGGGAACTTCAATTCCCTTCTGAGCTAATAAAGTCGTCGCATAACGAACGGCCCTATCTACCAGCTTATTGTTGCTGGCCCTAACCCAAGTCATCAGATTAGATTCATACCTTCCCATGCGCCCCATAATCGTCGTTGAAAGATTATTCATCAACACTTTAAGCACTAAGTGTGCTGATAAAAAGTTCAGCTCATTAAGCTCTAATGTATGAGTCAACTCATCAAGTTCAAAATGAATCTGATTTTTAGATTCATTAAAATAAATTTTAAAGTGGTGATGCTTATTTTTTAAATAAGACGCTCTCATTTCAGGAAACTTTTCACTGAAATCAAACCCAGCTAAGCGCTCTCCCGAAGTTTGCGCAGTCACTTCTGTCCAATGAAATGTGCGAGGAGATCTAAGCAATAAATCATTCCACGCTGTCGCACCGTCTTTTGAATGCTTGAAATACAAGTAAGACAGCGAAGGATTTTTATTTTCATCTATTTGGTTTTCAAATGGATAGAGACTAAATGTCGGCGATCTCTCTGTTGTATCGGTCAAAATACTGATCCCTAAATAGGCATCAGTTTCATAGAGTAAATAGCCATTCTTTTCATAAATTTCGCTTTCGCGTTCAATGAATGGTTTTAAAAAATCAAAATTAGTTTTTTCGACAAAAGAGATTATATTTTTAACTTCTGTATGAATCAAAGAATCATCGCGATCATAAAACCACATCGCCAGACCAACGTAATACATAAGAATCGTCGTCGCTTGCATGCGCGTACTGCCAGTCAAGGCCATAGGCCCTACCGTCACATTGATTTTATGAATATCGGGATTCAAGATAACATTCTTTGATCTGATGGCCGTTGCTTTTAAAATATCATCAGGATTGCAGTATAAGAAAAATGGTTTGTTCGAACTCACTCGTGAAGCAGCTTCTGTCGCTCCAATAACAAAAGGAGTTTCTCCTCCTTCAGTTGTTGAAATCAGAAGATCCCCTTCTTTGAAACCTAACTCCATCAATTGTCTTTCACCAAACTCCGGGAAGTCTTCAAACTTCTCCACCGAGTGGATCAGGGCCACGTCTCCACCGGCCATGAAACTGACAATGCGAGAAACAAGATTTGGATTATTTTTATGTTGGTGGCGCCAGATTGTTTCAAGTGCTAAGGACAATCTACCAGTCGCTCCACAGCCGCATAAAAAGATATTTCCACCACTCGCGATCGTTGCAGCGACTCTTTCTTTTAAAAGTCCAAGCTCTGGAAGCTTTCTTTGAACCTCTAAAAACACTCCATGATCAATGTCCTTAATAGTCTGAATCGCACGCGCGACATTCGTCTTGGCGTCGTTTGAGAGATTAAGTGTTTTTGGGTGTTGAGACTCTGTAGGAAGTTTTCCTAATTTGAATTGCTCACAGATTTTTAGAAATTCATCGGCGCCAGCGCGGTTTAGTGCGTCCACTTGTTTAGTCGTAACCATCTCTTCCATGAAACCCAACTTTTAAAATTTTAGAATTTAATATCCTTTTTAATTCTCTCTAAAATTTCATTGAGGTCAAATGGTTTTAAAATGAGCCCTCTTCCTCCATCTTTTATAATCTGGGCCTCATCGATATCGAAGGCCCCAGTTAAGAGATAGAAGACTGGGATGGTTTGATAATACTCTTTGAGGTTTCGAAGCAGATCCATTCCAGAGATGTCTCCCATGTGGGCGTCTGAAATGATGACTTGAATTCCGGGATTGTTTTTACAGCATTCGATCGCGAGCTTGGGGGATTGAGCAGTCATGGTTTGCACGCCCTCAATCTGAATCACCTCTTGATACATGTCCAAGAGATCCGGGTCGTCGTCTACAATAAGAATAATAGGTGTTGAGTTATTCATCATGCTTTCATTCTAGACGATTAACTTTTTTAGGGTAGGAAAAAAGCTCTAAGGTCTTGTAATAAAACATAAATAAAAAAGGAAGCCACTAGGGCTTCCTTTAATTTAGACTTAAAAAATAGGCAGAGTAAATAAATCTACTCTATGATTTCTAAAACAGAGCGCTTCTTGAGCTTAGTCGACGCTGCGTTTAGAATTGTCCTTAGTGATCTGGCCGTGCGTCCTTGTTTTCCAATGATCTTTCCTAAATCGGTTTTATCCACTTTAAGTTCGATCACTGTTGTTTGCTCTCCAACAATTTCATTAACTGAAACAGCTTCAGGCATGTCAACAAGCGCTTTGCTTACATAACTAATAAGGTCTTTTAGTTCACTCACAAGAAACCTCCAAAAACGAATCTAATAAAAAGCAGTTTTGCTAATTAAAGAGCGATTTTTTGGTTCTTAAGAAGTGTTCTAACAGTATCTGAAACAGTTGCACCAACAGCTACTAGAGCTTTAAGGCGATCAACTTTAACGTTCTTTAATGCTGTAGCGTCTTTTGGATTGTATTGTCCAAGTTTTTCAAGGTATCCACCATCTCTTGATTTACGAGAGTCAGTAGCTACGATTGTGTAAACAGGATCATTCTTTCTTCCACCACGCGATAGTCTAACAGTTAACATCTAAAATTCTCCTAAAAGTAAAAAACAGATTCAAATAAATAAAACATACGGGCCGATTAGTCAATTATAAAAGGTTGTTTTTAGAAGTATCCTTTGCCCCAAGGACCTTTACCGCCTTTTTTCTTCTCTTTACCACCTGCACCACCTAGGCCCATGAAGTCAGGCATAGCGTTAGGATCTTGGCGGAAACCTTTTTTAGGTCCCATTCCAGGCATCCCAGGAAAACCTCCACCATTCATCATAGCGGCCATTCCACCCATCATTTGCTCCATTTGCTTGAACTTCCCTAAGAAGTCCTTTACGGCCTCTTGAGTGCATCCAGATCCTGCAGCAATTCTCTTCATGCGAGATTCTTTGATTAACTTGTAATCAAGTCTTTCAGCTTTGGTCATTGAGTTGATGATAACTTTCATACGCTTCATTTCATTTTCAGCTGGAGATAAATCTCCAATCTGGCGAAGCATGCCTCCCATTCCGGGAATCATTTTTAAGATGGATGCCATTGAACCTAAATTGTTCATCATATCCATCTGCTTCATGAAATCATCGACAGTGAACTTCCCTTTTTTGAAGTTGTTCATCATCGATTCAGCATCACTTTCGTTGATGTTGTCTTGCGCTTTTTCTACGAGAGATAAAACATCCCCCATATCGAGAATTCTTTTTGCTAAACGATCTGGGTGAAAGAGTTCCAGATCTTTCATCTTCTCGCCCATTGAAACGTATCTGATAGGCACGCCGGTTACGTGACGGATAGATAAGGCCGCACCACCTTTGGCATCAGAGTCCATTTTCGAAAGAACGATTCCTGTAACGCCAATGGCGTCGTGGAAAGTCTTAGACACTTCAACGGCCGCTTGACCAGTCATAGCGTCTGCCACCATCAGGACTTCAGGGTTCATGCTTGCTAGAGCAGCTTTGACTTCTTTTAGCTGGTCCATAAGCTCAGCGTCTACGTGCAGTCGTCCTGCTGTATCGATGATCACCACTGACTTGTGACGTTTACGAGCTTCTTCGATTGCCGCCAGAGCAATGTCCTTCGGGTGAAGGTTTAAGTCTGAATCGAAGCAGTCTACGTCTATTTGTTTAGCAAGAGTTTGAAGTTGCGCCTTAGCTGCTGGACGGAATGTGTCCGCGGGGACTAAAAGCACATCTTTTTTTCTTTTATTTTTTAAATGCATCGCCAGTTTACCAGAGAAAGTTGTCTTCCCCTGACCGTTTAATCCTACGATTAAAACCGGAACGATTCCTGGACGCTCAAGATTGATTTCTTCATTGGCGTCTCCCATGATTTTTGCAAGTTCGTCGTGCATGATTTTTACGAACTGCTCACCAGGGTTTACACCCTTGATAACTTTTTCTCCGATCGCCTGTTCTTTAACAGCGTTCACGAAGTCTTTTACAACTTTAAAGTTTACGTCAGCTTCTAAAAGCGCCGTGCGGACTTCTTTTAGCGTGTCTTCAATATTGCTCTCAGAAATTTTTGATTTTCCTTGAACATATTTAAAAGCGTTGGCAAATTTTTCACTTAAAGTATCAAACATGACTTGTCCTATTTCTATTTATTAAAGCGATATACTAAATTTTTGACCAATGATTTTTCTACACTCTTTTGGAGTCATGGCCACAAATGGTGTTTTTTGTTTGAAAATATCTACCTGATTTGCGCTATTCCAGCAAGCCGCGATCACCGCAATTCCAAAGCTATTTGCTCCATCGAGATCTCCGAGACTGTCGCCGATGTGAATAACCGAATCTCTGCTAAAACCATTGGTAATTTGTGAAAGTCCCATTGGATGAGGCTTGGGCATTCCATCATCGTGCCCGTAAATTTCCCCAAAAAAACCAGCGATCTCAGCGTTTTTTAAGCTCTCAACAGTTGAGCGATGCGATCTTGCCGTCCAAACAGCGAGCTCAAAACCAGCTGCTTTTAAATCAACTAAAAGTTCTTTAATTCCTGGAAAAACTTTGAAATCAGGTGTGTCGGTATTTATGAGTGTACCATCGTGGTCAAAAATAACCATTTTCTGGGATGAAATATTTTTCATTTTATGTGATTCCATTGACTGGTGGTCGTTGTCTCTGCTACCTACTTTTCATGACAAATAATGCACCATTCACACCAGAACTTCAAAAGAAAATCGACTTACTCAAAGCGCGTCGTAAACCAATTCAGATGGGTTCTCTCCATTTTGACTCACCATTACTATTGGCGCCGATGTCATCAATTGGCACTGCTCCTTTTCGTTTATTAATGGAAGACCTGGGGGCCGGCGGAACTGTCAGTGAACTTATTTCTTGTCATGGGATCAATTACAAAAACGTGCGCACTACAGAAATGTTAAAAGTGGATCCGCGCGAAAAAAATATTGGTCTGCAACTTTTTGGTGAAGGTGCCGAGGCCATGGCCGAAGCGGCCAAAGTAGCAGAGAGTTTTAATCCCAAATTTATTGATATCAACATGGGTTGTCCGGTAAAAAAAGTTGTTGGAACCGGAGCAGGCTCTTCGCTTTTAAAAGATACCAGCACCCTTCCACATTTTTTCAGCACCATTAAAAAAGCGATTAAACTTCCGCTAACAATTAAAATTAGAACAGGATGGGATCACGATTCGATCAACGCACTAGAAGTTATTCATATCGCCAAAGAAGAAGGAATCGAGTTTGTAGCCGTTCACGGACGCACTCGTGCCCAACAATACACTGGAAATGCAAACTGGGAATACCTTGAGCAATTAGGAGCGAAATCTCCCCTGGATATTATCGGCAACGGCGACCTACACACTGTGAACTTTGTTAAAGAAAAAATGAAGACAACAAACTGTAGTGCTTTAATGCTTGGACGTGGCCCTCTAAGAAATCCATTTTTATTTTTAGAACCATACATGCTTGAAAGCGATGATATTTTCTTTACTCCTGGAGATCACTTAGAAGTTATCAAAAAACTTATCGAGTACTCAGGGCCCTACGCTCACAGCGATCACACTCTTTTAGTCTCTATTAGAAAACACCTTATCTGGATGGCCGCTGGTTTTAATAACGTCAGCTATTTCAGAGATATGATTTTCAAAACTCCTGACTTAAATGAGACGATCAAAATCTCTGAGGATTTTTTCCTTTCACTAAAGGATCAAAGAAAGAGACTTCAAGATCACGACTCTTTTATGACTTCTGGACACGGCTAGAAAGACATCTGCCCAATTTTCTTGCCGCTCCTCTTTTAAAATAGATGCGCCTTTTTCGGTCTTTCGTAAGACTGAATTCAGAGATTTAACTTAATCTTCTTTAATACTTTAGTAATTCACTCAATCTGCCGATAAACTAATCACTATGAAATATTTCAACCAATTATTTTCATTTACGATTTGTGCAAGCCTGGCCTTAGGCCCTGTTCCTTATGTGCATGCTGATGAAGGTATGATCCAAGCTGGAAAGGCCCAAAGTCCTACAAAATACTCTGCTCACGCTTACAACCGTAAAGATTTTTGTGGTGGTGAAGATGGTGCAGAAAAATTGATGATGAATCTGCAAAAAGCTAACGAAGAAAAATTTGAGCAAATCGCTATCTATAAAGAAGAAATTGCAGACCTTGTTGAATCAGATAAACTCATTTCTTCAACAAGAGATATCAGAAACCGCTACCTTCATAGCTTGGAAAAGATTGCAACGGAAGATCCTGAACTCGCAGAATCTTATGGCTACACTCTAGCAGCTAAATATGATGGGAGCGTCTTACAAGCTGTTTCTGATAATTCTAAACCAAGTAAACCTGGTGTTCTTGACTCTCTTAAAACAAAAATCTCTCAAATTAAAAACTCATTCTCAAGTGATCTTGCACAAGACACAGAAAATAAAGTTGATCAGGTCGTAGCAGAAATTCCGCAAGAAATCACACCAGAACAATTCAATAAAATGTTGAAAAGCGGATCTCCCACTCTTAATACTTTACTAGAGAAAAAATTAAACAAAGATGATCTTATTGCCTGTTTAAGCGAAAATGCGACTAAAGATGCCTGCAGCAAAATTGGCATTAGTTCAGTAGATAAAGAAATTGTTATTGATACGCTAAAAAAAGAAATGAAAACTTTTTCTAATCAATTGAAAGCGACAGGTGCTTTCACTAAAATCGATACGAATGTGCAAGGTTTTGCAGCTTTAACACCGGCAGAAGGAAATAGACGAATTAAGCAGGAAAGGGTCAAACTTGTTTCGGATACAAGTATATCGTTAGAAGAGATTAAAGGAAAACTAGTCCAACTCAACATCAATGATTCCCTTAAAAATTCTACGGCAAACATAACTCCTCAATCTCAGATGCAAAAAACAGATTATGAGAAGGCCAGAGATCAAATTGCTAGAAATGAAAAAAAGCTCGTTGGAACAGACATTTTGTTCTACACCAGTTATAGCGACAGAGAGTTTAAAGCTCTAGGAATAGATATAAATACGCCTGAAGGGGCAAAAGAAGCAGTAGAGCGCCAAGAAGAGAATCTTAATAATGCGATTAAAGATGCTGCTATTTTTAATAAAGATTGTAAACTTTCTAATGAAAATTCGGATAATATCTCTTCAGAACAACTAAGCATTTGCCAAGGATTGGTTGATAAAATTATTCCTAAAATAAATAATCTTAAAAATTCTCACCTCGATAAAATCACAGAATTAAACTCTAAGATACAAAGACTTGCCAGTGACGAAAATTTTGCAAACGTTGAAAACTTGAAAAAATACGTCGCTGAAAAGTATCTGTGTAGCTGCAATAAAAAAAATAAGAATTCTCTTAGCATAAATAAAGAACAAGAAAGCCTTGTTCTAAAAGGAGAATCTTGCACGACTCCATTCTTAACACTTTCAAAAATTGAAGGATTAAGCAGTGCCAGCAATGCTATTGCTGATGCTCTTTATGCCCACGAAATTAAAATCCCGATGGATGCTGAATCATGCGTAATGACTCCTGAAAAACTTAAACCTTTTTCAGATACATGTAGTTCAAACAACCAATACATCACGAGTAATTTTTCAGATATTTGTAAACAGATTACAAATGAATATGTCGTGAAAGTTCAAAATGAAGAGCTCATCACAAAACAAAATGCCAAGTGGGAAAAGTACAACGAAGAAAACTACGTTGAGTATAATTCTAAATCCCCTACTGGTTATACGGCAGTCAAAAAGAAATCTACATGGCGAGTTGTGGGAGAAGGTGTATTGCCGGTTCTTCCAAATGCTCTGCCAATCTGGCTTGGTAACTACCAGATGAAAAACAATATCAAAACGCTGACTGATCAGGCCTTATTACAAAAGCAGTACCTGCATAATATCGACATCTACAATCAGTCGCCATGGTTATACAACTTTAACTATTTTGGTTACGGCGATCCGTTCACAAGTGGTTCAACATCTCTTATTGGTGGAAGTACCGGACTTGGTGGCTCAAGTGGATTTAATTTCGGCCTATAGGCAAGCATTTAAGTCCACTGCCACCGATTGCTGGCATCCTTAAAGATTCCACATTTCACCAATATTTTACTTTATAAGAAATTCCTTATTAATTCTAAGAGCTTAATCACCGAGCTTAATGCTTCGAAAAACTAGGCCTTGGAGTCGAATAAGAAAGGTAAAATATACCTATCACTCTCAAATATTTTAAACCTTTAAACTGATAAATTAGAGCGGACGATAAGAAGGTTGATGAAGAACGTACACAAATACCTATTTATAATTTTAACGGCATTGTTTTTACAAAGCTGTATTGCTAATAAACCAGCAACCAAGAAAAAATCGACGACGGCCGCTTCGACATCAAATACTCCAACGACTCCAACTTTTACAAGCGATGAAGCTCTCTACTGGTTCACCTCTGCAAAAGTGAATGGTACAGTTACCGTCAATCAAAACAGTCAAAGTATTATCTATCTTCGTGGTTCAAACGTTCATAGCTTTTTATTAAGCACAGACTCGACGACTAATCTGCCTTACTACCAAAATCAAAAATCATTTTGTCTGGTTGCTAATTACGGGGCCAGTTACAAACAACTTCGTCTTCGTGTCGTTCCTATTTTTATCAGCAACTACTCTACTAAAACAATTGAAAGATTGTACCGCGTAGACGTTCCAAGTCGTGCTGAAAACGTTGCGACTTGCGGAAGCGCTTCTATTGATGGAGTTGCCGGAGCTGCTGCTGCCTACTCTTTACCAGAAATTTGTCCATCATGTTTAGGTACAACACAATTAACTTCAGCTTCATTAAAGTTATTCCAAAGTGGTGCTAACTTAGGAATCATGTCACAGATCCCTACGACAAAAATTACTTTTTCATCAATTGCCCTGAAAGTGGATCTTCAATCTAACTCAACTTCAGATGGAAACAGCTGCACAAACAGCTCGTGTGAGGCCAAAGGATTTGACTGTTGTATTCAAGGTCAGTGCGTGAAAGATGCTTCAGAAAAATCATCTGCAAAAGATGATATGACTGCTTACAACCAGGCGATGAGTGAATACGCCGTTAATCCTTTAAGTTTTTTAAACTGGCCGAATATTTTCAATATTTGTACAAACATCACTCACAATCCACCAACGACAACAGATCCGACAGCACCTACTCCTTTAAGTACTGCGGAACTAAGAGTTGCAGCTTATCTTGACGACTATAAATGTATTGATCAGGTTCAAAACAGCAGTGGAACGCTCACTTCTTTATGTAAACCAGGTGGAGCAATCTCTGATTACGATGCAACAAAGAGAAAGCTTGCCATCGCATGCGGATGCCCTTCTACATATGATGCAGATACAATGGCCATCAAATGCCCAAGCTGGGGTGTAAGACCACTTTATAGATCATCAGTAGAATCTATTGCCAATATCGTAGACTTTTATTGTTATGCTCCGGTTCCTGAAAATCCAATCGGGCCGATTACCAATTTAAATGTCAATGTTTCAAGCAGAACGGCCCCTCACCGTTTTTACGAAAAAACGACAGGGATTGCGCACGACAGTTTAACAGGTAAGCCTTCAACTGTAGTGCAAGAGGGAGATGACTTCTACTACCTTGATGAAGCTAATAAATCTTCACCTGTTAATGGAAGCTATAACGTCAATTCAATTTTAGGCCGCATGAATGTGGCGCTTTCTCAAACGCAACCAGCAAAAATGGTGGCGATTGAATTAGGAAAAACTTATATTCTCTCTGCGACCAGTGGATACTTCACTCCATGTTCGACATGTGCAAAAGACAGCTGGTTCCAAAACTTTACAGCTCACCCGGTATCAACTAATGGCGTGGGGCTTCGTGCTTCAGGTTTTACAACATCAAGAGATACTTATTCAGCAAATACAACTTTAGGTAACTACGAAGACACTCATTTTGGGCGCGCTTGTTACCTGCCGGTGACAATGATCCCTCTTTCACATAAAAAAGAAACAAATCTTATCACTCAAAGAAAAAATCGTTTAACAACCCAATCTGCTTTCTACATTAACGGTTACCAAAAAGACTGGTACGGGTTTAACAAAGGAGCATTGATCGGGTCATTTGATGGTGTTTCATGGTTTGCTGTTGGCTCTGGAAGAAGAGTGACGGCCACAACAACAAAATTATACCTGGCGATCAATGGGTCTTTCTTAGATCTTGCTGACCGCACAGATACAGTTGTTAACATCATCCCTGATATTTCTGCAAGCGTCGCGGCCGACTATGACTTCGACCCTGCTCTAACGATCAGTGATGTAAGACAAAACACTGCGGGCTCATGTCAGCAGTACCACCAATGTTCGACTGACACCGACTGTGTGGCCCAGCTTGGATGGGAGTACACGTGTGCGGACGTTTCACAAAACAGATCGCGCTGGCCTTTATTTGATACAAATGCCAACGAAATTGCCGGCCAGGAAAAAGTCGGAAGTATCTTTGAGATTTTATCTGGAACAACAACGATCGGTGGAAGCGCAAAACGTTGTGTTTACCGTGGTGCCGGTGCTCCATGTGTTCGCGACTTCACTGCTCTTGATGGAAAATTCAACCAAAAGAATTTAACATGTGCTCCGAACTTCTATTGTGCGGCCTTAACGACAAACCGTTTTAACGATGAACTGGTACGCTCGCCAAATGAAATGGATAACATCTTTTTTGGAATGGACACAAATGTTCTTGGACGCCCGTTAAAATATGTAACGGCCGTTAAAACACTTCCAACTGAATCAATCACTAATATCAGAAACAACGGAGCTGCCGACGCTCTTGGATTAACATCTGCTGAAGTTGATGATATGGGGATTTGCCGTCCAGGTAAGTCGCTCTCAACGATCTCAGTAACTGCCCATTCAAATCCAGATTCAGCAAAAAGAACTGACTATATCAACCAGATTGCTTCATGTGACTCAACAACAACTGGTGCTAATAGAACTTTCTCTTGTCCGGCCTTCGGCGACGACATGGACTACCTTCCTCACGATAGTATCTCTCCATACCACGGCACAGTTAAAATCATGCAGAACTCTTGTGGTGGAGAAGCAAAACATACGACAACGCTTATTTCTGCTTTCAAAAATATTGAAGGTGGATCCCTTGCTCTTTTAACAAACATCACAACTCCAATGTTTGCAGCAGATGCTTGTTTAAGAAGAGCTGGTTCCGTTTGTCACACCGACCTTGATTGCGGTCCAAACAAGCTACATGAAGATGCTGCTGGTTCTCTGGGACTGAGTTATTTCGGTGGAACAGAAGCTGAGCAAAACTACTGGAAAGAGTCTCTGGTTTGTGGACAAGGATCACCTGTTCCGACGACTGGATCTGCTCATTACTCTACTTATAAATTAAGTGAGAACCGTTGTTGCCGTGAAATCGGAAAAGATTTTACAATGTTTACTACTGGACCTGCGACTTTAATTCCTGAAAATGGACTAGCGAACGTCAACCTGAGTACAAAAAAATTTAGTGCACTTAATCCAGCTGCACCTAATCGCTACTCTCGTTATACAATTTCTCCTACTGCTCTGGCAGACGAGAACAACATTCCTTTAGTTAATACAAACACAACTCCACTTGCCAATCAGTGGAAAGTAATTAATGAAACTGGATCTCTTACTTGCTGCGGTGGCGGATGGGTAAGAAAATTTGCTGATGGAACACATGACTGGAAAGTTAAAAACCGTCTTTCACTTGAGACCTCAAACTTTTCATGCCTAAACTTCCGCTCTCCTCTAGTGTCTTCAACATTCAACTCTTTTGGTGATAGCTCACTTGATAAAGTTGTTCAATCAACTTACCAACGTGAGTATGAATACTTCTGTAAGTCTCCTGGACAAAATGGATGTATGCAAATTCTCTTCAGAGACATTAGTGGATACACTGTCCAACCACCATTATTTTATGACCCAGCGGCCGTAACAAATTTACCGGCCGACAATGATATGATTTCATATCCATCATACACTGATGATCCTCCATATCCTGCAGCAGCTGCTGATCAATATAAAGTATCCCCAGACTCTGGTTATACGCGCCTTGATACAATGCCAGTGGGAGATTTAGAAAGCGGAAGTTACACTTTCAGAATGAACTCTGATGTTCCTTACCAGCCATTTGCTTACACATTTAATCACTCTCCTCCTTATGACTTATATATTTTCCCGGATGGTTCAAAGAGATCACTGCCATTCATGGTTGATAAATTAACTGACTACGGTCTACATATTTATCTTCCGGCCTATATTCCGTATTTCTCAGGAAAATCGGGAGCACCTACTCCGTGTGGTGCGAGTGGACTTGTCACAGTTGCGGGTGGAGCGATCCAACCATGCTTACCTACTGTTAAATCAATTTATGTAAAATACCAATTCGAAGATAACCACGTAGAAGTTGTCAACATTACAAACCTGAAGGCTGCAGACAACACTGCTTGTGAAGCCGTGGCCTCATACAACCTAGGTTCAGGGCAACCAGTTGATAGAATCACAAGAGCAGCTGCTCCTGATCATGAATCATGGTGTGTAAGTGCAAGCACAGAAACACAAAACCGTCCGATGTTAAGTGTAAAAGCTTATACTGGTGCTGGACGTGCATGGAAACTTGCCTCTGTTATTATTGATTTTAAACCTATGGAGTTAAATAGAACTGGTCTAAATACGACAGTCACAACAACTCCGGGTAACCCATACTACTACCTGACAAAACTTGCAAAACTTGAACTGATTGGGATTCCACAAATCACGTATGAGCCGCTTTACTGCAGTTCAAACAACGACAGCTTAGTTCCAGGGATCTTTAATTCATCAATTAAAACTAGAAGTGATTTTGCCGGGGCTTCATTCATCAATGGTGCTTACAACAACAACCAGAACTATGATGATGAAGGTATTACGAGCCCTCTAGATACCGTAGGAAATCCTCAAAACCGTATTACTTTCCAGGATAAACTTGCTCACGCTGCAGTCTTCTCTGCCAAAGATTTTGCTTGCTGTACGCCTGTAGGAAAAACGACGACATCAGCAGCAAAATGCTGCTCAGGTGCCGCTGCTACCGCTAACGGAGTCATGACTTGTAAAATTCCAACAGGAACAGACTTGAACGTGTACTTCAATAAGTTCGTATCTAGTGAAGGTGTGGGTGAAGATCAACCAGGTGGTGGATTAGTTGTCACTGGAACAGATGATGAAATCGACTTCAACCAGTACACTGGTGAGCCAAAAATGAGAACTTCAACTTACTTAAAACTTGAAGAACTTGGAAAGGCCTACTGCTTAAACGGCGTTGTTGGTAATGGTGGATCTTTTGGGCAATTCCCTCCTGAGCCATACTCTGGGTATACCACCCCTACAGGTGCCTCGGCCATTGAGTACCCAATAAGTATTGTAGACTCAATCATCGATTCGGAAGCTGGAAGCAATAATGTTGGTAAGCTACCATTTGATAGTGGGTATCGTTGGGATCACCATTACTATTGTAAGTAATAGCTATAGCGCACTTCCCAATCAATTTTTTTTCTGTTAGATTGGCCGCCTATGAAGCACATCTTAAAATTGGCCATATTTACTTGTTTATTCAATTACTTACCAGAGCTTAAGGCCGGTACGATCATTTCGTGCTCGCACCCTGAACTCTGTACTCTAGCGCAGACAATTTTCACTGAAAATCACATGAAAGATTCTCAGTTCGTCAATCTGGTAGCGATCTCGGGTGATCCGCATGAGTATGAACCATCGACGACAGAAGTTAAGAATTTAATTAAGGCCGATATTTTAGTTGCTGGCCCCGTAGAATTAAATCCATGGATCAAAAAAGTGAACTACCAAAGATCAAAAACGGTAGCACTAAAAACACTTAACATCCCTCTTGATAAAAATGATTATGCCGCTTATCCAGGTGCTTCCCACGAAGCTCTTTCACACTTTTGGTTGTACCCAAGAATTTACTGTACTCTAAAAACAAAATTGGAAGCTCAATTTGTGGCCGCAAATTTATTAGTGATGAGTCCTACAAAAAAATCGTGTGCAAATGAAGCGCTAAAAATTGAAACAGAACTTCAGACGACGCTTCATTCGATGAAGCTTCCAGTGGTCCTTACTCACGACGCTCTATTGCCTCTTTTAGAAACGGTAAGCAAAAATAAAGCGACTGTCGTGGCCATTAAAGGTTCAGGGCACCACTCTGAGGCCACTCCGAAGTCTGTAAAAAAATTGTATGATGCTCTTAAGGCCCCTCAGGTTGTTTGGGTGGAAGAAAAAGGCATTAATGTTCCTCAGAATATTCTATCGAAAAAAAGAAAGAACGATCTGACGATCAATATCGATACAGCAAATTCAGTAGAGAGTTTGTCATACTTCCCAACTCTGTATGAACTAAGCAGTAAACTTAAGGCGCTTTCGTTATGAGCGATATCATCCTTCGAGCAGATAAAATCTCCTACAGTTATGAAGGTCAGGATGAACCCGTCTTAAAGGATATTTCGTTTACGCTAAAAAAAGGTGAAAGCTTAGGCGTCTTAGGCCCTAATGGTGGCGGAAAGTCGACACTGATGAAGATCATCGCTGGACTTTTAAAACCCAGCAGCGGCGAGCTTTATTTCAATGAATTGCCACTGAGTTCGTACTCAAAATACCCTTACAATATTTTTTCCTACGTTCCTCAAAGCAGTGAACTAAATGCGACAATGCCAGTTAAGGTTTATGAGTTTTTAGATTTCACAATCTCGCTTTGTAAAATTAAAAATCCTAAACTCGTTGATGAACTCTTAGAGCTTGTGGGTATGTCTCACAAAAAAAACGCTCTACTTTCAAAACTTTCAGGTGGAGAAAAACAAAGAGTCTTAATCGCTCGTGCAATGGTGCAGAAACCAAAACTTCTCTTACTAGACGAGCCCACAAAAGGCCTAGACAGTAATGGGCAGGATCAGCTTTTAAGCTTAATTGAAACTATTAAAAAGCGCGACCAGACGGCCGTGATGATCGTCGATCACAATATCAATCAGATCATTAAAAGCTGTCATAATATTTTATGCTTAAACCGCCATCACCATTGGCATGACCACCGTGACTTCCTGACAAAAAATATTCTGGAAGACATTTACCACTGTGAGTTTGAGCATCTTCTCATTCATGAAAAGGACCTGGAAACGGAACACACGCACGATCACCATTTCTGCAATCACGATCATGGTGAAAAGAAAGCGGATGCTCACCCTTTTATAAGGAGAAAATCATGAGTTCAATGATTGCTGATTTTCTTCAATACGATTTTTTACTCTACGCTCTTTTAGGAACTATCTTTCTGGCGCTTACTTGCGGGCTTATTTCTCCGCTGATCATTGCCAGAAAAAATGCTTTCATGGGTGCGGCGATTTCTCACTCGACACTTTTAGGGCTGGCGATTTCACTAAGCTTATTTGAGGCCACTCAGGCCTTACCGGTTTTTTTATCGACACTTTTAATTACTATTTTTTTAACTCTCTTTTTAGCTTACTCAACGTTCAGACAAAAACTTCCCAACGATTCAATGATCGGGATTTTTTATACATCGACAATGGCACTGGGGATTATCATCCACACACTTTTTGCCAAAGACCAGAGCGATCTACTCAGCTTCCTTTTTGGGAATATTTTGCTTTTAACTATAGAAGACCTATACCTGTCTTTTGCTATTTTAGTGATCACGGCCCTGGTTATTTTAATCCCATTAAAAAAATGGTTGTTTCTTACTTTTGATGAAGAAGGAGCAATTACCTCAGGCATTAAAGGCCAGATTTATCATTACACATTTTTTGTTTTACTCGCATTCTTAATTGTTACCAGCATTAAGCTCGCAGGAACTGTTCTGGTGGAAACTCTGCTTTTAGTTCCCGGCTTCTTCGCACTTAAATTTTCAAAGAATATTGTTCAGACATTCGTTGTCAGTACCATCTTCTCAACTGTCATGGCCGTGATCGGAATTGTCCTGGCAAATGCTTTTGGCCTCCCTAGCGGTGCCACACTTGCCGTCGTGCTATTCTCCGCTCTAGTTGTATCCCTTTTTGTAAAAAGAGTTTATAATTTACTCAGATAAGTAACAACTTGCTGAGGATTTCATGAAAAATCAAAATGAACCAAAAACGGTTTCGGAAAGTGCTGTAGAGATGCGCTTTCTGGTTATGCCAAACGATACTAATCCACAAAATTCAATCTTCGGGGGAACTGTCATGTCCTGGATAGACATGGCCGCGGCCATGGTTGCCGAAAGACACTCAAACCGTCCGGTTGTTACCGTGCACGTTGATGACATCAGCTTTAAAGCTCCCATGAAAGTTGGTGACCACGCTTTAATTAAAGCAAGCATTAACTACGTTGGAAAAACATCTATGCTTGTCGGTGTAAAAGTTATTGCAGAAAACCCTTTCACTGGAATCACCAGACATACAACGACAGCTTACCTTGCTTTCGTAGCACTGGATGATATTGGAAGACCAATTCAAATCAGAGGATTAATCCCTGAGACTGAAGATGAAAAAAGACGCTACACCGATGGCCAAGCACGTATCGAAGATATGAAGAAGAATAAAAAGAAATGAGTGAATTTAAATCCTCTAAATTATCACGCCTCTTAAGTGTCGGAGCAGGACTAACCAAGGCCTCTGCTCAACTCGCTGTCGATATGGCGAAAAATAAGGCCCAGGATCTTCTGGATAAAAATCCGGATGTGCGCGACATGGGTTTAAAAATCAAAGCATCAAAAGAGATCATCCAGACCATGGGAGAACTCAAAGGTGCGATGATGAAATTAGGCCAGATGATTTCCATTTCCGAAGATATGTTTTTGCCTAAGGAAATCACGGAACTTTTTCGCGATCTGCAAAAGAACTCCCCTTCAATGCCGACAGATGAAGTGCGAAGAATGATTCTTGAGAACTTCAAAAAAACACCTGAAGAATTGTTTTTAGAGTTTGATATTAAACCTATCGCTGCTGCCAGTATCGGACAAGTTCACCGTGCGAAATTGCATACAGGTGAACAAGTCGCGGTTAAAATTCAGTATCCAAAAATCGTCAACGCTATCAAGTACGATTTTCAAAATCTGCACAAGATCGATAAGCTGCTTCATTTGCTTTATCCGAATAAGCCCAACATCGACAACATGATTGCAGAACTTAAGACGTCCCTACTAGAAGAGTGTAACTACCTTCATGAGATGGAGCAGCTGCAATACTTTAAGGCCCAATATAAAGATAAATTCCCAATGATTGTTATCCCTGCCACTTATCCTGAACTTTGCTCAGAACAAATTCTTACGATGGAATGGGTTGAAGGTGATTCATTTGAAGAAAGCTTGCACTATACAGACGAGCAAAAGAACTTTTTAGGCACTTCTCTTTATGAGAGTTATCTATACTCGCTGTTTGAATTAAACCGTCTCCACACTGATCCGCAAAACGGAAATTACCTTTTTAAACCTGATAAAATTATCATGCTCGACTTTGGTTCAACCAGAAAGTTTGACCACGATTTCGTAGTGGATTACGCCGGCCTGTTGATGGCGCTGGAAGAAGATCGTCTGGATATTTACTCAACGATTGCTAAAAAGCTCGATATGTTTAAGCAAGATGAGGAAGAAGAAATACTTGCTCGTCATTACAAACTCATCAAGGACCTCTATCAACCCTACACCGTTGCAGGAACCCACGCTATAAACGATATAAACCCGTTTCAGCTCTTCAAAGACTTTGTGAAGGACATCAACTTCAAAGGCAGAAAATCTCCTCGACAGGAGTTTTTAATGCTCGATCGTTCAACTTTCGGACTATTCGCGAAATTGAGAGGCTGGAGAAGCGAAATTAATTGGACCCACGGACGAAATAAGTTTAGAAATTCCATCGAAAATGAGGTTAAATTTAAGTATCAGTTTTAGGGATTGCTCATGCACGGAATCATACTTTCATTCATTCTTTCTTTAGCAACTCCAACCTTTGCGGCGCTGGAATATTCAAAAATAGAATACCCTGGCTGTCCGGAAAATGCTTATTGCCAAAAGAACACCGGTGAAGTCAGAAAAGAGTGGCTCGACGGGCTTGATGAATTCAACCGTGATAAAATCTCTGAAACAAAATTCAATGCTGATCTTCAAAAAAATAACGGAATTCCGGTTGCTGGATGGGCAATGGAAGAGGCCGGAGTCCTTCCACGAATTATGATGTGGGACTCTCCTTGCAAACAACACAAGAAAGAAGCTTCGAAATTTTACATCAGTGAGCTTTTTAGAAAAAACTTAAAAGACTCTGAGTTAAAAGAATTCACAAATATTTATTATCCTCGAGCAGTGGCCTTTGATAAAAACAAAAAAGTTTACTCAATGGTTGTTCCCAGAGGAGACTTCCCCACTTTCATGGACAACGGGTATCTTCATTACTTAAAAGAAGATGATGGAAAATACTATGGTCTCTTGATTAACCGCGAAGGCGAACTCAGAGTGACAAAACCACAACTCGTGAAAGAGCTTCCTAGAGAAGTTGTCTGCCAAAAAGAGCAAGTAGATTTATTTCTAAGAGAGGCCCCCTCTCCTACTTTTTATCAGGGTTATCACTGTAGAGATATCTGGGACAAAAGTTCTAAAACTTACAAACCAATGCTGTTTGGCTGGAGCTGTAATTGAAACTTTGTCTCTACAATGTTGAGAATTTATTTCTCATGAACCAAGGGCCTGGAGAAGGTTACAAAAAACCGCTCGATAAAGTTGAATGGATTGGCAGAACGATTAAAGAAATCGATGCTGACATTGTCATGCTAGTCGAAGTTGGTGGACTTCACAGTTTAGATTTATTTAACAAACGTTATTTGAACGACGCCTACTACACGGCCCTTTTGCCAGGGAATTCTGACCGCGGTATCGAGATGGGTTATTTAATCCATAAACGCTTCGGCCACTTTCACCAGATCTTAAGTCATAGGGAAACTCCGCTAAATTTTAATTACCCTCATGAAATTTCTGAGCATCAAAATCAGGGAAAAAGATTAAAGCTCCACAGATTTTCCCGCGACATTGCTGAACTTCGTTTATTAAAAGACAACAAAACAGAATATATTTTAATGCTCGTGCATTTAAAATCAAAGCTCGACAAAGAAGGCATCGACTTCAATGGCTCGCTTAGAAGAAAAGCAGAGCTGCAAAAGCTGGTAGAAACCTACAACACCAGACGCAAAGAATTCCCGGGTGTGCCGATTATTATAAGCGGAGACTTCAACGGTCAGGCCCAAAGGCACGCCACCGAGCCGGAATTCAGAGACCTCTACACCCAAAGTGATCTGGAAGATGTGCTGGAAGTCATTGGCGAGCCAGCAGAAAACAGATTTTCTTACTTCCACTTCAACCGCGAAAACGTCAGAGAGGCCTCTCAACTAGATTATATTATGCTGCCTCCTGAGCTTCATTCCAAGGTTCAAAAAGAAGAATCAGGCATTTACCACTACCGCGACCAACACGGTGTCGTCGTTCCTTACCCTCAGGACACCTTCCAAAGGTACGCCCTTCCCTCCGACCATTATCCGGTTGTCGTCACCCTTAAAATTTAACAATTACCGTTTGTGCAAACCCTAGAAATACGTTATGTTTTGGCCTTATAAATTTTTGGTTTTACTAGAGGTGACACGGACATGGAAAACGACAAAACTGGCACACCGAAGCCCTGGACAAAAGAAGAGGCAGACAGTGTTTATCATATCAGCCGTTGGGGCGATGGATATTTTGATATCAACGATCAAGGACACCTTTGTGTTCTTCCTGCTCGTGAAGAAGATGGACCGAGAATTGATATCGCCGAAGTTTTAGAAGAAATGAAAGCGCAGAATATTCCTCTGCCAATCGTTATTCGTTTCCACGATATTTTAAGATCACACGTAAAAGTTATTAACGAAACTTTTAGAGATGTTATTCGTGAAGCTGGATACAACGGCCAATACAAAGGTGTTTATCCAATTAAAGTTAACCAAATGAGAGAAGTTGTTGAAGAAATTGTAGACGCTGGTGCGCCTTATGATTTCGGATTAGAAGCTGGATCAAAACCAGAACTACTTTCTGTTTTAGCTTACAATGAAAATTTAAATGCACTGACAATTCTTAACGGATACAAAGACGAAGAATACCTTCGCCTTGCTCTTCTTGGAAACAAACTGGGAAGAAAAGCAATCGTCGTTATTGAAAAATTCTCTGAGTTATACACTCTTCTAAAACTTTCTCGCGAGATGAACGTTGAACCTATCATCGGTCTTCGTGCGAAGATGGTTGTTAAAGGTTCTGGAAAATGGGCCGACTCAGGTGGAGAAAAAGCAAAATTCGGTTTAACGATTGCTGAGATCTTAACTTGCGTTCAAATCCTAAAAGACGAAGGTTATATCAACTCACTTAAACTTCTTCACTTCCATATTGGTTCTCAGGTAACTGACATCAGAACGGTAAAAGAAGTAATCCGTGAAGGTGGAAGAATTTTCGCGAAGCTGGTTCAAATCGGTGCACCTCTTGAGTACTTCGACGTTGGTGGTGGTCTTGGTGTTGACTACGATGGTTCACAATCTACAAGTGATTCATCAATGAACTACAAGCTAGCTGACTACGCTTCTGACATTGTTTATATCTTAAAAGAAATCTGTGATGCTGAAAAAGTACCGCACCCAAATATCGTCTCTGAGTCTGGTCGCGCGATTACTGCTCGCCATTCATGCGTGATCACAAATGTTGTCGATAAAATCGAAACATCATTCACAAATTACAAAACTGACGTTGTAGCGGGAGATCACTCTCTTGTTTCTAACATGAGAGACCTTCTTGAAACCATCAATGAAGAAAACGCTCAGGAAGTTTATAACGATGCCCTAGACTTTAAGCGTGAAACAATCAACGCTTTCAGACTTGGAATTCTAACGTTGGAAGAGCGCGCTCGTATCGAGACACTTTTCTGGAAGATTACAAAAAAGATTTCAGCTCTACTTCCTTCAATGGAATTTATTCCTGAAAATCTTTATGATATCGACGAAGGGATCGCGCCTCAGTACCTTTGCAACTTCTCGATCTTTCAATCAGCACCTGACCTATGGGCCATTGGACAACTTCTTCCAATCGTTCCGATCACACGCTTAAATGAAAAACCAGAAGTTCTGGGAACACTTGTAGATATTACTTGTGACTCTGATGGAAAGATCAACAAGTTCATCGACATCAATGAAACAAGAAACCTTCTTCCTCTGCACGATTTAAAACAGGATGAAGAATACCATATTGGATTATTCCTAACGGGTGCCTATCAGGACGTTATGGGTGATCTTCACAATTTATTTGGACGCTTAAATGAAGTCCATGTTTTCTGTGATGATGAAGATCCAACAGACTTCTACATTGAAGAAGTGATCAAGGGATCATCTTCTGAGTCTGTACTGGCAGCTATGCAGTACAACCCGGAAGCAATGGCCTACACAATGAAGAAGAATATCGATCGCCAAATCGCTTCAGGGAAAATCAACCCACGCGAAGGTGTTCGTTTAGTTGATTTTTACGAGAGCTGTTTAAAGTCTTATACGTATTTGAAATAAAAAAATAACTATTGATAGAGGTAACAATGAAACGCGGACCTATTTCAGAATTCATGCTTAAAAACTATAAACACTTCAACTCTGCTTCTGTTGTAGACGCTGCTGTTGGATGGGAAACTCACTTAAACAACGGTGGGAAAATGTTCGTAACTCTAGCAGGAGCTATGTCGACTGCTGAGCTTGGAATTTCTCTTGCTGAAATGATCAGAAACGATAAGGTTCACGCCATCTGCTGTACAGGTGCTAACCTTGAAGAAGATATCTATAACCTTGTCGCTCACGATCACTACCACCGCATTCCAGACTGGAGAGCATTAACTGCTGAAGACGAGATGGCACTTCTTGAAAAAGGCCTAAACCGTGTTACAGACACATGTATTCCAGAGCACGAAGCGATGAGAAAGATCGAAGCTCTAATCAACAAAGAATGGCAAAAAGCTGATGCTGCTGGTGAGTCTCACCCGCCTCATTACTACTTCTGGGAAGTTCTAAGATCAGGTGCTCTGAAATCAGAATACCAAATCGATCCAAAAAACTCTTGGATGCTAGCTGCAATGGAAAAAAATCTTCCAATCTACACACCAGGTTGGGAAGATTCAACAAACGGAAACATGTACACAGCTGCTTGTATGGACGGAAGAATTAAAAACGTTCACACAATGAACTCTGGTATCCAGACAATGATGAGACTTGCTGACTGGTATACAGAAGTTTCAAAAAACTCATCAATTGGATTCTTCCAAATTGGTGGGGGTATCGCTGGTGACTTCCCTATTTGTGTTGTTCCAATGCTTGAGCAGGATCTAGAGAGAGAAACTCCATTATGGGGTTATTTCTGCCAGATTTCAGACTCTACAACAAGCTACGGGGGATACTCTGGAGCGGTTCCTAATGAGAAAATCACTTGGGGTAAACTTGATAAAACTACTCCGAAATTCATCATTGAATCAGATGCTACAATTGTAGCACCACTAGTTTTTGCCTACGTACTTGGCCAGTAATTAAAAAACCTAATACTTACGAGTGAACTACGATTTTCTTCGATTTCACTCGTAAGTTTTTTTCATGACCCGCCGATAACTTTTTATCTCTGCCAGCTTTTTGGGCCAGAGATTAAAAGCAAAGAGGCTTCTTATGAAAAAAAATACCCTTGTATTAATGACTGTAACTCTATCAGTGCTGGCATCATGCTCAAGCCCGGAAAGTTATCAGACTAAGATGTCCCGCTACACTCCAAAACAATTTAGCACGAACCAGGTTCCGGAAATAACAACCTCTGGATTCCAGTTCGCAAAAACTAAAAGCTCTCGCTTTCCAGCAAGTAGCTCTAGCGCGACAAGCGTTGAGGCGACTCAAAGTGATGAGGCCACGCTATCTAATAAGAAACTCTATTTCTTAACTCTATTTGGACAATACGAAAGCATGAATAAATACGCATCGGACTTTGATGCTCCTGCAGTATCTATTTGCCCGCACTTTCATAACTCTCTTCTAGAACACAACGACAGAAGACCAGCGGGAATTGCTTCAAGAGTTCCGGCAAAAAGTACTAAAAAGTTTTCTTACGATGCAAGTAAGTTTAACGATGCCCAGTACGTTGCAGCTCACCCTGAGCTTTCACTTCCATTGGCAAAAAATGAAGTCACTCCGAAAGTGATTGATATCTTCCGCTCTGAAGGAGCAAAGATTAACGATACAAAAATGAATGAGCTGGTTCACACTGCTCTTGATATTCACCTTGCAAAAACATATGCGGAAATCCGTGAACTATGTGAGTTTGGTGTAAGTGACAACTACTACATTTATGAAAATATGATCACTCATATTAAGAATACAAATTTCGCTCCAGCTGAAAGCAATATGAACACACTTCTTAAAACGACAGTGTTTTCTAACATTGCTCTCGTGACGGCGCTTAATAAGGTTCAACCTCAGGCGATGAGATCAATTGCTTCGGTAGAAGTAAAAAAAGATCCATCTACTCCATATTCAAATGAAGTGATGACGAGATTGAACGTAGAGTGGGCACATGAATACTATGACCACCTACGAGCTTCAAAATAGATATTATCGGAATAAAAAGAGACGATTTCTAGAAGACAATACGGCCAAAGCGTCAGGAGTACTCACCATGTCTCCAAAGACTGCTGAGTATGCATGGCCTAAATGATAAGTCTCAACCACTTCTAATGTTTTATAATCAAGAAGCTTAATCTCCCCTACAGTTGTAGAGACTGCAAAGTAAGTCTTATAAGGCACGATTGATGTGATTGTCCCTTTAGAGATTTTTATTGTCTTAAGCAGGTTTAAGTTTTTATCCGTTAAAACAATCTCTCCATTAGGTGTCCCAAAAATCAATTGATCATCACGAAGAACAGGCGCTCTTGAAGTCGCAAAATCAGATGTTCTTAGAACTTTTCCCGTATTCGGGTCAATCAGACTTAGCTGTCCTCCAGATGGAGAAATGTAAACTTTATCTGAATAGATAAAAGCAGCGTTATCAACGTCGACAAATTTTGTCGCTGTCGTAAGTTTTGTTTCATAAAGAAGCACACCTTCATCAACAGAAAGGGCCGCGAAAGTTCCGTCAGCAAAACCAACTAGAACTTTATCTTTGTAAACAACTGGAGTTGAAGCCCTTTGAAGAGTTGTCAGGTAAGGCACTGAGCGTTTGTATCCCCAGATAATCTTTCCTGTTTCAACGTCCAGGCAAAACACCTGATGGTTTCTAAGTTGGAAAAAAATGCGTCCATTGTACACGACACCTTTTGTTTCAACAGCGGCCCCAAGATCAACCGAGTACTTTAGAGTCCCCATAATTCCGTGACGTGAGATCACTCTTCCTTGAACTGTCCCGTAGATAATCTGATCTTTATAAGCAACAGCTCCTGCATGGTAAGCAGATCCATCAAACTCGCTCCAGATCACACGGCCATTTTCAAGTTCGTAAGCTTGCATGTAACCTGTGTTATGGCCGGCGTACACAATCCCCTCGTTGATAAGTGGTGATTGAAGACCAATAGGAAGATTTCCACTATCATAGACTGGATCAAGATTCTTAATCCATGCCGGAGATAATTTTGCCTTTTCTGCAACATCAGCTTTTGGAGCGAATTGCTTCATAGATGAGCAAGATGAAAGAGCTCCCAGTAAAAGTAAAGTGATCAAAGGCAAAGATATTTTTTTCATTCTATAGGTATCCCAAGTAATAGTAGCAAAAGATCCAATTACATTTTTGAAAGATAAAGTTGAGCAAGTTTTACGAACTCTGCTTCATCTTTTGCTTTTTCTACTACATGTGTGAAGCTAGCTTTTGCTTTTTCTTTGTTTCCTGTTTTCAGGTATAGACGACCAAGGTCCAGGTAAGTTTTCCCTTCGAAAATCTTTACTGATTGAGATGTCATTTTTTCTAACGTTTCAATCGCTAGTTTATCTTCTCCAAGATCTTCATACACTACAGCTTGACGGCTTTGGATGAAATATTCAGCGTAATCGTCATTAGCGATTTTTTCACCGATTGATAGAAGCGATCTTGCTTCTGTGTAATGAGAGTTTGCCATTAGAGCATCAGTTGCTTTGATAACAACTGGTAGTAGTCCTAAATACTCACCCATTTGTAAATGAAGATTCTCTACTCCACTTTCAAGAGCTTTGGCAGCTTTTGGGTCAGTTGGATTAGCGATATAATCTTTTAAAACTGTCGTTTCGAACGCGTAGATTTTTGTATTGTGTTCAGCATTTGATTTATCTGCAAATGTTTTAAAAAGTCCAAATCCTACAATCACGGCCACAAGTACACCTAAAGCTGTGTAAACTGCGATTTTATTCTTAGCGATAGAGCCTTGAATCTTGTTTTCCGGGCCAATTACATTCATTTCGTGGTCTGAAGTCGTCGTTGTACTATTCATTGAATACCTGGGTTTAGTGTTTCTCTTTATTTTTTTAACAAAGTCATTGTAAAAAGCCTTTGTTAAGTTGTCAAAAATAGAGAGCTTAGTTAGAATAAATAAATATATAAATAAGCATCTAACAAGATGCACACTAAAGATTGATAGGTAGAAAGGATTATACCGATGCAAAAAATTAAAATGACCATGATAGGTCGCACTTTCTTAGCATTATGCTTATTGTTTTTTGTTTCAGAAGCTCACGCGTTAGAAAAAACGAATCGCCTGGGTGTCGGAATGACAAACCAACTCAAGAATGAATTCCCCGCACTTTCATTTAAAATTCAAAAAAGCAGATCATTTGCTTATGGTGGAATGGTTGGACTTTCTTCATCTGATAAAGAAGGCGGATATGGAACAGGTATTAAACTTTACCGCAACATTTTCGATGAGCCTCAATTAAATTTTTACATGGCCGGAGCAGCAGCTCTTTTATCCAATAAAATCGATGGAACCACTCATTCTGGATTTCAATTCGATTTAAGCTTTGGTAGCGAATTCCATTTTACCGGACTCAACTCGCTTGGGTTTAGTTTTGAATTTGGTGTCTCGGCCAATAAGAAAAAAGATTTTGTTTTCGAAACTCTCGGGAATAACTTTCTTGTAGCAGGGATTCATTTTTACTTATGAAAAAAATTATCACCACACTTTTATTCATTCTTCTTGCCGCAACAACAATCAACGTGCACGCGCAGGAAGCTTCCAACGATATTTTTTCCGCGGATGACGATGACTTAAATGTTGGTGGAGATATTTTTACTGACTTCAATGAAGACATTGAAAATACCAAATTAGTTGAAGATGAACGCTTCTACCGCTATGGACGCTTCTTTTCTTTTAACCTTTCGCTAGGTCTGACAACTTTTGATGGTAACCGTGGTCTTGCCTATGAAAACCTGCCACCGACTTACGGACTTTCTTTTACTTTCTTTAAAGACTTTCAATCTGCCTACGGACTTGGTTTTGAATTTTCAAAACACTCAATGTACTTAAAAGATGCCGTAAGAAAATTCCCTGAAACTAACCTTCCTCCTGGGTTTGTTGATGTCAGCATGCTTAGAGTTTTCTTTTCTTATAGATATTATATCGACACTTCCAACTTAGGGACGGCGATCACTTACTCTAATCCATACTTCATCGGACGCCTGGAATACTGGTACACGACGAATGACTATAAAGACCAAAAAGAAGTTCCTAAAGACACTGGTGGTGGACTTGGAGCAGGAATTGGTTTCGGTCTTGAATTCCCAATTGAGCTTAAAGAAAGCTACATTGGCCTGGAGTTTTTATTCCATTCAGTGGCCTTCTTTGACAAAAATACTTCTGACTATGCCCCTCAAAAAGAAGGCGCTTACGGATTCGAAGACTTGGGCGGGAATGCTTATAGCACCATGGTGAGTTACGTCTTTAACTGGTAAAAAAACTATTTTTTCTCTTCAACTAAAGAGATGACGGCCCCGATCTTTTCCAAAAAGAGCTTTTCATCAAAAGGCTTGATTAAAAACAGTTTCACTCCATTTTGAGTTCCCGTCATTAAAATATCCCTATCCATTGTTCCCGACATCGCCACCACCGAACTGATAGTGTTAAACGGGTTCGTTTTAAACTCGGTAAAGAGTTCGTATCCATTGAGCCTCGGCATTTTCATATCGAGTAAAATTAGATCGAATTTTTGATTGCGCAGCCTCTGGCCTCCGCTTATGCCATCATGAACAGTCACAATACTGCGGATAGTGGCTATTTTTGAAAGATAGAACTTCATGATATCGCAAAGCTCTTCATCATCGTCCACGATAAGAACGTTGTACTTCGCAAATTTGTTAATCATTTCCATGGGACTTGCTTTCCGTCTTCATTAAAACTGTTTTGTTTAACATTGTTTCATAACTCTAAAAAAATACTACAAAAAAAAGGCCCGCATAAAGCGGGCCTGGTAGTTTTTTATGTCACTTCTTTCATTCGTTTTCCTAAACGCTTCTGCAGATCCTCACCAGTTCTAAAAATGATGTGAATCGGAGTGTTGTCCAGGGTGAATTCCTTTCTAAGACCATTCTTTAAAAAGTTCTTATAGTTATCAGGAATATCTTTTGAAAGGTTGGTAAAGAATAAAAATGTCGGAGGGCTCGACTTTAACATCGAAGCGTACTTCACTTTTAACCTCTTTCCTGCTTTCTTAATAAGTGCCGGATTACTTTCAACAAGCTGGTATACATAACGGTTCAGTTTACCTGTACCGATATTTCTGTTCCTGATTAAAACAGTTTTCTTAATCGCCTCTTTCAGTTTCCAGATGTGCTTGTTGTACTTAGCTGACACCGGGATTAAATCACAGTGAGCAAGCCAAGGGACAGTTAAGCGAAGATCAGCGATCCACTCTTTTTTAGCAGCTTCATCAACCAGTTTATCTTTTAGAAGATCAACTTTATTTAAACACACAATACAAGATTTCCCTTTATCAAGAGCAATATCTAAAAGACGTCTGTCCTGGTGAGAGATACCAACAGTTGCATCGATCATGAAGATGATAATATCACTTTCAGTAATACAACGAAGTGAGCGATAAACTGATTGTTGTTCAATAAAGCCTTCAACAGCTTTCTGACGTCTGATACCGGCCGTATCTACAATGTGCATTGAGCGCCATTGCGATCCTTCTTCTTTAGCTTCTTTTTCAAGTTGAGCTTCAGCGGCCAGGAACTCCTGCGAGTACCCTTCAGTCATATGATCATCTGATCCTTCAAGATCAAAGTCCGTGTCGTCTTCTACAGCAAAAACTGTATCGTACATTTCGTCTTCAGTTTTCTTGATTTCCTCATCTGATAGAGCTGAATCAAAGTCGATTTCACTTTCTTCAAACTCAGAATCTAAGTCTTCTTCAAGTGTCTCGTCGTACAATGGAGTTTCTTCACTTAAGTAGTGTTCTTCATCGTAAATCGGAGTTCCCTTCGTACCTTCTTCTTCCAAGTTATAACTTTTTGAAAGTGAATCATAAACGTCCGGGTTGTTCGCTCTGAATTCTTCGTACTGCTGGAATAATAAATTGTCCGTCTTAGCAAACGTTACATCTTCTTCCAGAAGACTTGCTTCCTTACCAAAGAAAATATCGAAAAATCCTTCGATCGGGTCTACTGTTGTTCCAGCGATATCACTTACAAGAGCGCGCTCTGAACCTAATAAAAGGTTAAGCATTGTCGACTTACCAGCGTTTGGAGCACCAATGAGTGCTAAACGTGAAGCAACTTTCTCTCTTGGAGTTACACCTTTTTGCAGGTTCGACATTTCATCTTTTTCTTTCTCTTCAAACTCAATAACTTTTTTATGAAGCGCTTGTTTTAAATCAAGAAGTCCAAGACCGTGCTCAGCTGAAACTTTGAATAGTTCTTCTTCGCCAATTCCTAACTGGTAAAACTCCAGCTCTTCGCCTTCTTGTTTATCAGTGTCGTATTTGTTTACCAGAACCCAAAATTCTTTCTTTTGTGTACGGATGTAATCAGCAATTGTCTGGTCGAAAGGTAATACACCTTCACGAGAGTCAACGACGAATAGAATTAAATCCGATTCTTTAATAGCGATACGAGCTTGCTCAGTCATGATGTTAAAAAACTTATTCATCACCTGATCGTATTTCTTTGGAACGTTTTCTTCGATCTTAGTTGGATAAAATCCACCTGTATCAACGAGAATCGTTTCCACTGAACGGGTATTTGCTAGCTCTTCAAACGTCGCGATACCATAGTGGCGGTCGCGGGTTACCCCTGGTTTATCATGAGTGATCGCTTTGTGAGCTTTCCTCATAAGTCTGTTAAAAATTGAACTCTTCCCGACGTTAGGTCTTCCGATTAAGGAAACAACCATCGTGCGGTGGTATTGTGATGATGACATTATTTCTTTCTCCATACGCGGTTTGAATCTTTTGCACGTGGAAGACCGATTTCTTCTAGTACGAAGTTATTCGAAAACCATTTTGGTGATACTTTTACGTGCAGGTTAAGGTGAACCGGTCCACCAGTCATAACCTCGATTTTCTTTCTTGATCTGATCCCGATTTCTTTAATCATTGAACCACTTGACCCGATAACGATCGCTCTTTGAGAAGGACGGTTAACTAAGATCGAAGCAGAAATATGTGATTCAATTTCATTCGGGTTTGTTTTGCCTTTTGATTCTTTATATTCATCGATCACAACAGCAACTTCATACGGAACTTCATCTTTTAAAAGTTCGAAGGCCTGCTCACGGATGTATTCAGTAACGAAGAATCTTTGGTTCTTGTTTGAAACATCTCCGTTTGGATATAAATGCGGTCCTGGGACAGCTTTATCACATAGAGCACCTGTTAAATCGTGAATGTTAATTCCTTCTTTAGAAGAAATTAAAAAATACTTCTCTAAGCTTGGGAAGATTGTTTTAGCTTTTTCAAAAACTTCTGCCAGTGGAAGTTTGTCTGAGTTTTCAATCTTGTCAGCTTTAGTGAAAAGAACCCATGTTGGGCCAAGTTCTTGTTGAATGTTTTCTTTGAAGTCTGAAAACTGGTCTAAGATATCGCGAGAGATATCGATAAGAAGAAGGTTAAGGTCAGCGCCTTCTGTTCCTTCACGTGCCTGCTCATTTAAGCGCTTGTTAAATTCCTGGTTTGATTTATGTAAACCCGGAGTGTCTACTAAAACAACTTCAGTGCGGTCAACTGTGAATACACAGTGGAATTTGTTTCTTGTTGTTTGTGGCTTGCTCGTTACAACCGTTAAGTCTGTTCCAAGTAAACAGTTAATCAGTGAGCTCTTACCTACGTTTGGTGCCCCAAGGACAGCGACCATGATGGCCTTATTATGGGGGTGCTGGTCTTCTAGTAACATTCTCGTCTCCTTTCTTGTTTATACTACTTAATTGCTTAGTAGAGTTTTTCGTCGATTATTTTTTTTGCCAGTAACTTTTCAACTTTCTTTTTCGAAGCGCCGGTCATTTCTCCCAGCTTCTTTTGCCCTAACCACACTTCTACAGTGAAGCCACCGTTGTGAGCGTGCTCAACCGACCTGTAAGTCGGAAAAGCTCCATGCAGGGCCATGGTCAGCTCCTGAAGCTTTGATTTGGTATCAAACACTTCAAGTTGATCTATAGAATAAAAATCCTTTGTATGCTTTTTTTCAAACAATGAAACGATATGTGTAAAAGTTTTCTCTAAAACTTCCACATTATTTGTACAGTCGAAGTAAATCGCCGCAAATAAAGCTTCAAACGTGTCGGCCAGGATTGAATCCTTGTCGTGACCACCTGATTTCATTTCCCCTTTACCTAAGAAAATAAACTCTCCTAGACCTGCCACGCGTGCTAGCACAGCGAGCTTTTCTTCGTTAACGAGAGCGCCACGAAGTTTTGAGAGGTCCCCTTCGTTATTTTGTGAATAACGATGGTAAAGATTTTTTCCAACAATAAAGTTGATTAATGAATCACCTAAAAATTCCAGGCGCTCATTTGATTGAATAGCAGTCTCTTTCATTTCATAACAAAAAGTTGATTGCATTAAAGCTGCGATCAAATTTTTTTTATCTTTGAATGTATAGTTGATTTTTTGTTCAAGTGTTTCAAAATTAATTTCGCCAGAAATAATATGATACAGCTCGTTCTGATCGAATTTTTTTAGTGACGCTTCAGTATAAAGTGCGTTCAGCCACGAATGTGTATCGGGAAAATGGGCGGCGCCATCTGCCTGATTTGCTGAATGAAAGGTCGTCTCTTGCACTGTGAAGCTCACTATTTATTCGAATGTTTTATCTCAGTGCGTTTTTTATCACTTCTAGCATGCGTTATCAAGAATCTCTTTTTTGGGTTGTTAATATTTATAAGCTTTGATACTATGCCCGCCTAACACTTTGAAATTAGTCTTCACACACACATACCCTTTCTAGAGAGACAATTTAATTATGAGTACTAACACAACATTTGACCCAATTACGGAAAACGCCAACCCCGTCATTACAAGCACCCCAGGTCCTGAATTATTCGAACTACAACAAGAATTTTACAGAAACCTAAGATCTCAAGGAAAGAGCCAAAACACTCTTAAGAACTACAAAACGGACCTAGATTGCTTCAACTTTTACCTAAATACAGAATACGCTTCTGTCGCAGTTAAGAACTTTGATCAATCACTGGTTACAAACTACGGAAAGTACCTTGAAAACAAGTACTCTTCGGACAACTCAAGAAGAAGACGCGTTCAAGCACTTAGAATCTTCTTCGACTTCCTTTTAAACAAGTCTCTAGTGGCATCAAACCCGGTAAGAAAACTTCCAACTTCACCGAAGTTTTTGGATATCCCGCGCCCGACTCCATTTATCGACGTAAAAACTCTTTGGACTTACTTAGTTGAAGAGTCTCACTCACAAGATAAAATCCAGGAATTACTAAGCAAAAGAAATAAGATTCTTTTCCTTCTTATCTTCGGAGCTGGTTTAAAAGTTTCTGATTTATCAGAACTAAAAGCGAGTGACATCACGATTGTAAATGGTGAAGCACGCGTTCTTATCCACCACCCAAAAAGAGATTCTTACACTGTAACTCTTCCGAAAATTTTCGAAAAAGTTTACAATGATTACCAAGTTATTCTTGATGAGATGAAAACAAAATCTCAAATCGCATTTGATAACCTTCTCTTTTATGCTAACCCATACAGAATTATTTCTGGAGGTCTAAGTCCAAGAGGAATCGAAATCATATTCGAAGACTACAGAAATAAGTTAATGATCACATTAACTCCAAAGTCACTTCGCCAAGCTTGTATCTTTAAGTGGATTCAGCAGGAAAAAGGCGCTTCTCTTATTAAAGAATGGTTGGGACTAGCTCCATCATACGACCTTAAACTTTATATTGAGCATGCTCCAAATTTTCTTTATAACGAAGATATTCTGGAAGACATCTACAATAACTACAGAAAGCACTAGTTTTTATAAAAAAGGCCCTCGAAAGAGGGCCTTTTTGTTTCTAAATTCAAGAGCGACAACGATTATCCGACTGATTCTCTCCACACCTCGCCCCCTCTAATAGAAATCCCCAAAAAGACGATAAGTTCTCATGAAAATGAAAACTATTTTATATTTTTTACTGCTCTCTCTTTTTATCTCCTGCTCAACTGCTCCTGTGGGGACACCCATTCAAGATAGAGCGCTTGCATCCCTTGATAAAAGTTGCCTCGACATAGCAAAAGAACTGCTGGACGAAAAGGCCTACGTAGAGACCAATGTAAAATTCGCGCAAAAGTATTCAAGCTTCGAAGCAATCTTAAAAGATCCGAAAGATTATTTTGATAATGTTAAAGCAAGATTTGTGGCACAAAAGGCGTTAACTCCCAATGATCCTTATCGATTTGATTTCAGCGAATACGGTATTCCTGTCATCAAAGAACTACGAACTCAGCTAGATCTAAAAGAAGAAGAGTTCGTAAAAAATCTCGAACAATTAAAAACGATAGATGAAAATAGCCTTGCTCCTCTGTGGGTAAAAGACCATTTCCCAAAATTCTTTTCAAAGAAAAAAATGATTCAAGACCAGGAACTTGGTTTGAAATACCTGGAAGAAGTTAAAGCTGAACTGGATTCCTATCTTGGAGCGAAGGCCATCGACTACAAAGCCCTGCAGGAAATTAGTTTTTTCTACTCTCGCATGGCCGGAATGTTTGATGAAAAGAAACTCAACATCAGAGACCGCATCATGCTGGTGATTGACCGTCACCTTCAGGGCTACAATAAACTGACAATTGAAGAAGAGTACTCACTTTATAAAGAGCGAAATTTTAGAGTCTTTCATAAAGACAGCCCGGTTGCAGGTTTCATCAAGGCCCAGGATCTTTTTGAAAAAGATTTTGCCGACCAGGACGAGTTTAAAATCTTATCCCTTCCAACTCCAGAGCATTTAGGCCCGGATATTTTTATGAGACTTCTGGCACACGATATTTATATCAATGGTATCTCTCTTAACCCTGCGGCCGCTGATGGATTCGTCAGGCCATCAGGAGACTTCTGGTTGCATGATCTAAGACACTCTTCCGCCATCTACGAAGAGCGTCTTCGTTACATGGATAAATACGATCTATCGGAAGTCCAGTACGCCCAACTTCAAAAAAGAATGGACCGTTGGAAATTAGAATTAGATGGTGAGAGAAAAAAAATAGAAGACAAAGAATTAAGATACGCCATTGGATTTTTTATGTTCAACTTCCACCACGATCGTGGAATCCCCATGGTTCCCTCTTCTTATTTAAGAAAAAAAGTGGATTCTGTCCCTTACCTTCTGTATGCAATGTTAAAAGTCAGCAAACAGCCCATTGGTTTTAAGAAACCGCATAAAACAATGACAGAAGCCTATGCGTGGTTACAGGATTTCTGGTTAAAAAGACTGAATGAAGAAATGGAAATCGTAAAGAATTCTGAACCCTATCACGACATTGATTAGTCGACGACTTTTTCACCGCTGGCACGAGTGGGTCTGATCTCTTCCGGTTTATCGTAAACCGGATAACCCAGGTCCTTGTCCATATGCCATCTGTCGAACATCAGTTCATGTTTTTCAATGCGGTAGAAATCTAATTCCTTATCCACATTATCCAATCTGTAGGCCAGTTCGCGCTGAAGTTTAATCTCATCATTTTTGCTGGTTAAAAGCTCATCAAGCGCTCTTAGTTTTTCTTTTTCCATTTCAGCAATACGACGATCGTAGTCAGCGGCCATCTTTACTTTGCGCTCTTCAAAATTCCAGATCCCATTGTTGATTCCATTTAACTGGGCCATGAAATCTCTTTTCTTATTTAAAAGACTCGCTCTATAAACTGAAGCTTCTCGCACGCGCTGACCTAGTTTTTCAGAGTGCATAATAAGCACAGTCCCACGGCGGAAATACTCTCCTTTTGGAAAACAAGGAAACAAATCTTTGGCATACATGACAAAATAGTCAGGCTCTAAGCTTCTTACGAATCCCTGGCAGTATTCACTATCTGCGCTGCTATTTTGAATTTTAAATTCAACTAAGTCTCCGGCGCGAAAAAATTTTGTATTCTTATTTTCACTGGAAATTTTAACGATGGAAGAAGTCGCATCTCTGTCTGTGACACGTCCTGAAAATGTTTCGTAATCAAACTTGATGTCGTAAAAAGAGTCCGCATCAATTTTCAACGTCTCACGGGCCATATTATTTTTAGCATCTGAGCGCACCGTTAAGCTATTTAGAGCGCGCGAATCTCTCGACTCAATAGCATTTGATGAGTTGATGGCAAGAACTAATAAAGAAAGCAAAATTGACTTCATACTCCTAGTATAGCGCACTTTTTTTTCTCTCCCAGTGGGAAAAACTTGATGAACTAAACCCCTAGCAGTACTCTCATTGCATATAGTTTTACGGAGGATTTATGGAGTTTTTTCTAGATACAGGTATTGTTGCTGAAATTAAAGAAGCAGTTTCGTTGGGTATTATTGATGGTGTAACAACTAACCCATCTCTGATTGCTAAAACGGGCCGCAGACAAGAAGACGTTATTAAAGAAATTTGTGGAATCATCGATGGGCCTATATCTGCTGAAGTTATAGCAACCGACGTAGACGGTATGATAAGAGAAGGTGAAGAGCTTGCTCAAATTCACAAAAATGTTGTTATCAAGCTTCCTCTAACAGAGGCCGGAATCAGTGCTTGTAAGCACTTTTCAAAAAAAGGCATCAAGACTAACGTGACTCTTTGCTTTTCAATGAACCAGGCCCTACTAGCGGCCAAAGCAGGAGCAACATACATCTCTCCATTCATTGGAAGATTAGATGATATCGGACAAAACGGTCTGGACCTGATCACAGAAATCCGTCAAATGTACGATATCTACGGATTTAAGACAAAGATCCTAGCTGCAAGTATCCGAAACGTGACTCACGTGAGAGAAGTTGCCTTAATTGGGGCAGATGTAGGGACAATGCCACTTTCTGTTATCAAATCTCTGTATAAACATCCTTTGACTACAGCTGGTTTAGAGACATTCCTTGCTGACCATAGAAAAGCTAACGCTCAGTAAATTCATAAAAGGGTAAAAGTTAGGCCTAAGGTTTAACTTTTACCCTCATTTTCTCCTCTAGTTACCCGATAATAGGGTAATGAAGAAGCTCTTATTTATCTTCACATTCACCCTTATTTTCTCTTCTTGTAAGAAGACGGAAACAGTTACTAAACAATCGTCTTTAGGGACTAATTTCAATTCATGCGTGATTGGAAAATGGAATAATTCAAGCCTTCCACTTAACTTGAAAATATCTTCTGCCTTTAGTGGGGACTCCAATGATAGTCACAAAGTTAATGGACTAAATCCTCTCGAACAAATGGCAAAAGTCTGGAACGATGCTGTTCCTTCTAAGACACTTATCCAAGTTCCCTTCCCTATTGCTGCCACTACTGGTTACGGTAGCACTTCAAGTTATAAAGATGGTGAAATTGGAATTTATAAATCGCCCAACTGGTTTTCCAATGTGAGTTCAAACGCGCTGGCCATTACACAGTTCTACGGGGTCGTTACAGAGTCCGCAGGCCTTGGGACATACATTCAGCTTACTCATGGGGATATCATCGTTAATTACCGCGATTACGGCAGTGAGCTTACGATGACCAATGCATCTGGCTTCGACTATGACGTTCCAACAATTGTTTTACATGAAATGGGTCACCTTTTGGGCCTTTGCCACGAAGAAGATGAACCATCGATCATGGCCCCTTACTACTTAACGACTCAGCATCAAGTTCAGCAATACGATAAAGATATTATGGATTATTTGTATGTCGGTTCAGCGACGGCATACGCTGCCAGAAAAAATACTAATACCAATGCGCTTTCAATGCCTAATGGAACGGAAATTTCTGGGATGATTGAGCTTCGTACAGATGGACAGTGTATTCACTACTTAAATGGTGAAAAAACCTTCGAACACCGAGTGAAAAATTTTAAAAAGCACAAATAAAAAAGGCTCCACTAGGGAGCCTTTTTTTATATTATCGAATAGTAATTCAATTGTTGCCCAAACTCTTAATACGCAGTCTATCTCTTACGAGCTTCTTGCGGAGTAAAAAAGTTCCATTGGAACTTTTTTTTGGTCAACTATTTTTTAAGTGAGTTCTTAATCGCTGTAAATCCAGCGAAGTCAGTTGCTGCGATTTCTGCAAGCATCTTTCTGTTAAGAGTAACACCATTTGTCTTCATAGAACCCATGAATTTTGAGTATGAAGTTTCAAGAACTCTAGCTGCTGCAGAAATTCTGACAACCCATAGCTTTCTCATATCTCTCTTAAGTAGTCTTCTTCCTACGTAAGCATAGTGTAGAGCACGTTTAACAGTTTCTGCTGTGTGCTTGTACTTTGTACGACGGTCAAAGCTGAAACCTTTTGCAAGCTTCAATACTTTATTTCTTCTTCTTCTAGCTTTAAAACCTCTTCTAACGCGTGCCATATCTTCTCCTGTAACGATGCTTGGGGGTATTTAAGTTTTTATACTCTTTGGGCCCAAACTTCTGTCTATTTATTTTTTCTTCTATACTCTACTTTCTAAAAACTAGAAAGCGTATGGAAGCATTCTTCTTACTTTTTCGTGCTCAGCTTGGTGAACTAGAGCTGAACTTCCTGCTCTGTTCTTAACTTTTGAGCTTTTGTGTTCAAGTTTATGGCGTAGACCACACTTGTTTCTCTTAACTTTACCTGTACCAGTTACGCTATATCTCTTAGCAGCTGATTTTCTTGTTTTCATTTTTGGCATAGAACACTCCCAAAACTCGCTATATAAACGATCTATTTAATAATAATGCACTTAATACTTTTTAAAGCAGGTATAAATACCAAGAATTTCATGGTCTGTAAAAGACTTTCTTAATCCTTTTTAGCTTTTTCGTGTTCAGCATCGCCTGAAGCTGATTTTTTAGCAACTGGCTTATGAGTTGAAGCTAAAATAGCGATAATTCTATTCCCCATCATCTTTGGCTCAGACTCAATAGTTGCTCCGAATTCAGTGATTTGGGCCAAAATTGTTTTAAATTTCGCCATCCCTGCATCACGGTACGACATTTCACGTCCGCGAAACTGCATTGAGATTTTGATCTTATCGCCTTGGTCTAAGAACTTTTTGCAGTGGTTTAGCTTTGTATCTAAATCACCTTGCTCGATATTTGGTCTCAATTGAATTTCTTTTAACTGAATAACGATTTGCTTTTTCTTAGCTTCTTGAGCTTTCTTTTGCAGTTCGTACTTGTACTTTCCGAAGTCAATAAGCTTTACAACAGGAGGTTGTGCCGTTGGAGACACTTCAACTAGATCTAGACCTGTTTCATCAGAAATTCTTCTTGCTTCAGACATTGAAACAACACCATAAGCGTGTCCATCATCCCCTAGTAAACGACACTCAGGAATTCTGATTTGTTCGTTAACACGTGGGCCTTGATTTTTGTTTGAATTGTTGAAAGAAGGTCTTTGAAATGCGCCTGGATTCGGATTCTGGTTGTCTTTAATAATTTACCTCTTGATTGAGACTTTTTAGTTATTTAAAAAGCCTTCTCCTATTAACACTATGAATGAATATAATCTTTTTGAATAAAAAAATGAAGCTCTAAATTTAATCCATCGGAAACTATGTGAAAGTGATCTTCTAATGGGAGTTTTATGACGCCCATAAGATCTAATGCACGTGCTTTTAGAGTCTCAAAATCGATGGAAAAAGCAGTTTCCGGACACTGATAAATAAGTAACTCACACGGTTCATGGTCGACAATTTTCAGGTTAATCTTTGGAATACCAAGGACTTCGACCAGCACATGGGCGTTTTGGGATTTCGAGTCTAAACTCAAAATGGTCTTGTCGCCGACGAGTTGGAAAGTTGAGTCAGTCTTGATTAATTCTTTTAGCTTTTCTGATACATCAAACCAGGACTCAAGGCCCAAAAGCGCTTCACTTTGGATGAAGCGCCTTCTAAGCCATGCCGTTTTTTTGATTTTGTAGGCGGCCATACTAATTTAAAAGGTTGATGCTGAGCTGACTTGTCAGATCGGACTCAACCTTCGCTAAGACTTCAGAAAGCTTTGTAGAGTCGCTCACTGTGTAGTAGCCGCTGTTACTTAAGACAATTCCCGTATGGATGAAATACTGAAGACTCGATTTAGAAAGTGGTACCGAATAACTTTCAGCGTACTTAATAATACGCTTAAGCTTTCTTTCACTTTCAAAAACTTCTTTATAACGTTTTAAGAAAGTCTCCATCTTAAATCCTTCTTTATACTCTTTAGAAAGAGCGGTTAAAGTCAGACCGCAGACGTAGTAAGCTTCCAGTAAATAGTTACAAGCGCGAGAAAATAAACTCACTTTCGCCAGAATTAAATAAAGCTCTTTATGAGAAAGCTCCATACATTCTTCCAAAGTCGTAACTTCTCTTCCGACCGCATCTGAAACAATTGCCAGCGTGTCGTTTAAGAAAACTTTTACCGTCGGCAGATAAAACTCATGCATCAGCTGCTTTCTTTGAACGATAAAGAATTTTTTTAGATCATCGACCTTTGTAATGTGACCTGAAAATAAATTCACCCACCCCATATTCACAATCCACGGCACTAAAAAGTGATGAAGAACTGTGTTTTTGAAGTAGAGAATTTCTTTTCTTGAATCGTCTTTAATTGAGTAAAAAACGTGTTTCCCGTTCGGGTTTCCAATCGCTTCTACTTTTTTATTTCCGATTAAGATATCAATGGATCTCTCCAGTGATTTTTCCATATTTTCTGGTTTGATCGAATCGGTAATCGGCACATTAAATTTCTGGCAATAAGTGATGATGTGACGGGCCTTCGTCAGAATTTCTTCCCACTTCAATGCTCCTGATGGCTCATCTAAAAGAATCATCGCCAGAAGTGATGTCGGAGTCACACGCATATTTTTCCCGACTTCAAAAAAGCATTCGAAGGCCATTTTTTGCGTCTGAGCTTTTAAGTTAGCAGAGTCCATTGGTGGCATCGTCACCGGATGACCAATGTTGATATGAACATTTCCGAATTGATAAGATAAAAGTTTCACCAGACCAAAAACCTGGCCGGCACTTTCTTTTTTCTTTTTTCCACCATCAAGTTCGCGCGCCAGAGATTTTTGTTCTGGAACATATTCGTGAACGATAGACACCGGAATGAATTTCAATTCGCGCCTTTTATCCTCTGGGATGGCGTGATGAGCTTCAATGAGCATTTGGTATAAACCATATCTAGGTGGAAGAAGTTTTCCAGTTCTAGATCGCCCGCCTTCAAAGAAAAACTCGATCGGGTTTCCTTTTACCAACATGTAGTAAAGGTAAGCTTCCAGAGTTAACTTATAGATAATGTCGTTGGCGAAAGTTCTTCTTATAAAGAAGCATCCACAACGGCGGAACATCGGCCCGATCGGGAAAATGTTCAGGTTATTTCCACCAGCAACAAAAAGTGGTGATTTGTATTTTTTAAAATAAACGTAATTGATCGCCAGATAGTCTGCATGAGACTGGTGATTGGGAACTAAAACGATATTATTTTCTTTTGAAAGTTTTTTTAGATTATAGCCGTTATCATTAAAGTTAATACCGTCGTAAATCTGACTTAAAGAAGCGTCCAGGAATTTTTCAAATCCTTTTAGAAAAGGCAGTGATAACTCTGACCTGATTTCTTTTAAGCATTTTAGTGCTTTTTCAATATCCTCTTCTTTAGTTCCTAAACGGTCTTTTAGTTTTGGATAACTTAAAACGATCTCTTCCATTTCTTTGAAGTTATCAAAGAAGTTTGGGATGCCTCCGAAGAAGCCTCCCATTTTAGAGAGCTTAATCAGCTTGGAAATATCCATGATTAGCGAACTCCGTGAGGCTTAGACTCACTCATTCCAGATGCTGTCATTTGGATAAATAATCCTGCTTCTGCCATCGCTGCGATATTATCGACACCAATGTAAGTCATACCAGAACGTAATCCACCCATTAATTCTTCAATAACATTTGTTACTGATCCTTTACATGGAATGTAAGTTGATTCACCTTCAGCGGCCATACCTTGAGGCATGTCCCCTCTCCATGAAACCTGAGCGGCCTTTGATGCCATTCCTCTATATTGCTTCATTCCTCCTTTTAACTCACCTGGAGTTTCAAGGGTTCCTGATACTAAAGATCCAACCATGACTGAAGAAGCTCCAGCACAAAGTGCTTTTACAATGTCTCCAGAATTTTTTAATCCACCATCAGCGATAACTGGGATTCCATGTTTGCTTGCCACTGAAACCGCTAGAGCGATTGCTGAAAGCTGAGGAACACCATGTCCTGTGATGATTCTTGTCGTACACATTGATCCCGGGCCGATTCCCACTTTTACAGCGTCTGCTCCGCGGTCAATCATGCGCTTAACTCCGTCAGCTGTTGCTACGTTACCGGCGATAACGTCAACTTGCGGGAATCTTCTTTTTAAGTAGTCCAAAGTTTCAAGCATCATTATAGAGTCGCCGTGGGCGATATCTAAAGTGATGATCTGCACACCAGCTTCTACCAGTAGATCTGCGCGCTTCATCCCTTCTTCTTTAACTCCAATACTTGCAGCAATCGGAGTTGAAAGATTTTTTTCTTTTAAATAAACTTGGATGTTTTTTACCATCGCCACTTGTTCAGCTTCAGTCATGAAACGGTGAAGAGATCCAATCCCTCCCATCGAGGCCATAGCACACGCCATTTCTGTTTCTGTAATCGTATCCATATTGGCCGTGATAACCGGCAGGTCGATCGTATAATTTTTTGTAATTTTTGTTTTAAGCACAGGGTGCTTTCTCGAAGAAATTTCTGAGTAGCGAGGAACTAATAAAACGTCATCAAACGTTAAACCAATACCTCTATTTAAAATTTCTTTAGGACTAAACATTAGTTCCATGATTTCTCCCGTTTCTTGTGGATCAAAAAAATAAAGTACGTTAAAGGATAAACATCTTTGAATAGACTGACAAAACTAATTTGTCGCCATACGGGCAAAAAAGATCGGAATAAGGATATAAAGGATGGTGTCGCGCACCAAATAAAAAAGGAAGAAATATACGAAAGCCTTAGGCCCTTTATTCCACAGCTTCTCCAGCCCCAGATACTGGGCCTTTTTAGACATGGCGATCATAAACTTGCTTTTTCCGTAATGTTTTACGAAAAATGTAATAGATCCGTCTACTTTCCTATCAAAGGCTAAAAAAGCCCCCTTTAGCGGAGAATATAATTTCTGAAAAAAGTTCATAGGCCCAAACAATAACACAAAAATTCTGATAATAAAAAATGATAAAACCTACACTTTTATGACAAATTGGCGTGAGGCGGGAGTTATAACTAGTTAAGACTTATGATTAAAAATTTAACTGTAATTAATTTAAAGGCCAATTCGCATGCCAACCCTTCTTTGGGTGACGTGTTTGTATTAAAAACATGTCAACGTACACTAGTTATGGGCATTGGTGAAGCGCCGTTTTTACATTTAAGAGAAAATGCTCTTAGAGAAGATGTCATTACTGACATTTTCGAAGGACAAGACGCTTACGTTTTTCTACTGGAAACCATTTGCGGACTACGTTCTGAAGTTGTGGCCGAGTATGAAGTTGTCGGTCAATTCAAAGATGCTTACCAGGAATTTTTAAAAACTCCTGGAAGAAACACTCACCTGATGTCTATTCTGGAAAAACTCTTCCAGGACAATAAAAAAGTTCGCACAGATCATTTAACTGAGATAGGTCAGCTTACTTATGCTGGTATCGCCAGAAAACTAATTCACAGCGCTGTTAATGACGGTGATGTTTTAGTTTTAGGTTCTGGAACTTTGGCAGAAGACTTAATTAAACTCCTTAAAAAGAAGCACAATGTATTTATCTCAGCGAGAAATACTGCACGCGTTCAAGAACTCAGCGCGACTTATGGCCTGGAAGCTATTAGCTGGGGCGACAAAGAGACTTACGCGAAATTTCCTTTTATCGTAAATACTATCGGTGCTAACGACGTCCTATTCGATGATCATTTCTTTTCAAAGTTTTTTGGCCTGAATTTTATTGAAACTCTGACTCAACAAATGAAGCTCTTTATTGATCTTGGCTCTCCCTCTGTGATAGAAACTAATCTCACAGAAAGAGACGGCGTTCTACGTCTGGAAGATATTTTCAGACAAAGTGCGAAACTCAATATCGAAAAGATGGAAAAGGTGAACAAAGCGAAGAATACTATTCTTCTTTTGGCGCAAAAGCGTTCAGCACCAATCCTTACTAGCACACCATTTGATTGGGAGGAGTTACAGTTTGCCTACTCATTATAAAATCGGAACCCGCGGAAGTCTTCTAGCACTTACTCAATGCGGACAAGTTAAAGATCAATTAGAAAAAATCACTGGTGACACTTTCGAGTTAGTCACGATTAAAACTCAAGGTGACATTCAAACCTCTCAACCTCTTTGGCAGATGGAAGGAAATAACTTCTTCACGAAAGAATTAGATGAAGCCTTACTAAAAGGTGATGTAGACCTGGTTGTTCACTCATATAAAGACCTGGGATCTATTCGTCCGGAAGGAATCACTCTTGCGGCCGTTACAAAAAGAAGTTTTGCCCACGATATTTTATTAATCAAAAACGAAACTATTCCTACGATTAAAAACAGAACTGAGTTCATCGTCGGGACATCATCTCCAAGACGAGTTGTGAACCTGGAAAAAAATCTTGCAGAGTTTTTACCGAAAGGAAAAAACGTCGTTGTCAAAACCAAGATGCTTCGTGGAAACATCAATACACGCATTCAGAAACTAAGAGATGGTGAATACGATGCCATCACACTTGCTTTGCCAGGGATTGAAAGACTGGCGCTGACTCCTGCTTCAATGGAAGAGTTAAAAAGGCTTCTGGACGGAATCAACTTTATGATTCTTCCACAATCTGTGTTTACGTCGTCAGCTTCTCAAGGAGCTTTGGCGATTGAAACAAAAACTGAACGATCTGATGGTGGCGAGCTTCATAGAAAGCTTGCTCTCATGATCGATCAAAAAACAAAAGAAGAAGTCGCCCGTGAAAGATTGGCGTTTAATGAATACGGAGGTGGCTGCCACCTTGCAGTTGGAATTAATGTTAGAAAGCTTGAAAGTGCTAAAGGTGAATTTTTCCTTCACAACCACCAAGGTAACCTAAATGGTGAAGTGATTTCT
>JBEIPV010000005.1:0-64003 GCA_040376855.1 Bacteriovorax sp. | reverse complement strand
AGAAATTCCATCTTTATTTAAATCTTCTGGATCGGCCTGTTTTAAAATATCGGCCTCATCAATATTTTCAATCAACCCCAGCCCGATCATTTGTGGGCCCACTCGCGGAGAAAAAATCGTATTTTTTCCAAAGGCGCCAAAAGCTAAATTGATAAAACTGTATTTTGGTTTTTTTAATTCGAAAACTTCTCCGTCACTAAATTGTCCGGTCACAGTTTCAAAATTAACATAAGCATCCCCTTCTCCTGGAACACCCATAATCCCTTGCGGATTAAACTGACCACCATAATTAGTTGGTGTACTGACTGAGCCGTCAGCATTTTTAACTCTTAATCTAAACAACAATGAAACATCAACTTTTCCGTCATTGTCCGGCAGTCCTCTTCCGCGCCCATCTTTAAAATGGCAAGCAGTACACGAAACCGCGTTGTATGTCGGGCCAAGCCCATCTCTGATTGTGGTAGATGCTGGAGACGTCACCCATACGGATTGAAAAAAACTATTTCCCACGACGAAGTCACGACGGTCTTGTCCACGTGTACCACTTAGTGGGTGGCTGAAGGCCTCAACAGAAAGATCAGAAGTGGTCCCGGCGCCTGCCGGGAACTCTTCTGATCCATATGCTGTAACTGAAATAAGCAATAATAAAAATAATTTTTTCATCAATTCCTAGAAGTCTACTTTTGCGTCTAATAGCTCAGATACTTTTACCAAATCTTTTGCCAGCTCTTCCATTTCTTCAATTGAAGCAAGGATAAGTGGACGAGCAACTGGAGAGATGATCGCTTGATCAAATGGTGCTGGAATATCAGCTAACATTTTATGAATTTTGGCCATACGATCTTTAATTGCTTTAGCCACTTCAGTGTTTTTTACTGGAGCAAGTTCAAGCAACCCTGTTTCTCTTACAACATTCTCCACACCCCAAAAGTTCCACTGGATATCCATATGAGTCATGTCAGAGAAACACGAGTGCTCATCTTCTTGCCCTTGAGTTTCGTAAGCAACGTACATTCTCTCTCCAGATAATTCATCACCAGACATGTAAACGATACCTGAAAGAATATTTTTAAGAGTCGTGTTTTGTTTTTGTGATTCGAAAGCTCTTCTAAAGTTATCTTGGTTTGGTGCCCATTCGTTCACTAGACCTTGAAGGTGATCAACTAATAAATCAGCAGCAACTGTTAAGTAAGCAGCTCTTCTGTCAGCATTTGGCGCGCGACCAACAACGTAGTCGCCGTAAGGTCTCATCCCTGGCCCGTAAGCAAATAGATCTTGTCCCCAAAGAAGGAATTCAATGGCGTGGTAACCAGTAGAAACATTTTTTTCACCATCCAGTTCGTTTAATGATTCTAAAAGTTCTTTTGTAATTTCTGGAAACTCTGCCACGTTGTTAATGATACCTGCTTGTGGAGCTCCAACAACATAATCGATGTAAGCTTCATCTAGTGGCCATGCATTTAATAAACCTTCTGGCCCGCCATCGCGATCAATCGGCCCATTATAAAAACGGAAAACTTCACTTTGTCCGTAAGGAGCGCGTGCAATTTTCCAAGAATTTTTTGCTACTTCCATCGTCATAACGTTTGGATTGGCAACGAATGCTTTAATGTCTGAACGTAGAGTGATCGCTTTTTTAAGAGCGTCTGAATAAGTTGTGTAAACTAGCTTTGAATAACCAGAAATACTTTTTTGTTGTGAAGCCTCAAGCGATTGCGCTGAAACAGCTGCTGAGAAGCTTAGTAAAATCATGACACTAAGTGCTTTGAACATATGATTCCCTTGGTAGAATGTATAAATCAACAATAGTTTGATACATCAAACAACAAGGAATGACAAACAAAAAAAAGGGCCATCCGAAGATGACCCTAATCATGAAATTCTATGTCTTTATCAGTTTAATTAATCTAGCTTATAAAGTCTGTTATCACCTGCTACGAAGTACGAAACAACATTTGTAATTGTTCTCGTCCAGTTCTTCACAGTGTATTGGATTTCAATTGTTGCTCCGGCCACAACATTATTAACAGTTCCTACGTTTGAAATTTGAACTAACTGAGAGCTAGCATCTAAGTCAAATCCCCATGCGATATTGATACTTCTAGCTGATGCTCTGATCCCTGTAAGGTACTTCCCTTTTCCACCGTAAGTTCCACTGTGTTGGTAACTAATGCTGTAAATGAAAGATACAACGTCAGACCCTAATCCGTTTTTGTAAACAATTTTGTAGTGCTTTGTCACTGGAAGTGACCAGTTCCCCATATCGTGAACAACTGGATTGATTGTTTCAAGTCTTGGAAGAACAGAAACTGCTGCCATTGAAGAGTTTGTTACAACAGCTTTTCCTTTTTCAATTGTCGGGATGATTTTTTGTCCGATAGCAATCAGCTTATCAACAACCATGATGATGCTATCAAGAGCACCAGTTGGTGATGGTGATGGACCTGCTGTTCCGCCTGCACCTGCTGAAACTAAACCTGAGTCTCTGTTTGTTCCTGGAGCTACGATATTCCCCGCCTCAGGTGGCCTTGGTGGAATATTAGGAATGTTTAGGGCCTTTGTTTCCAGTCCTGGGTTTTCATTGATAAATTCCATCGCTTCTTCATCAGTAAGCTCTACTACTGAACGCGATTTAATTTGGAAATAAGGATCTTGAATGGCTTCTTTTCTAGAAGTTAAAAGAGTTTCCTTTAACTTTGAACCTGCAAAAGCTTCGGCGCTTAAAAGCTGAGTCGCAACCACGACGGTCAAGGCAACTTTCGTTAGGTTAAGAGTCTTCATGTAATAATCCCCCACAAATTTCGATTTACGTTCCCAACGATTTATCAAGGTCTATCTAAAATAACAATTAGTGCTTCTAATATTTGTAAAAATTACATATATTGGCCCCATAAATTTACATCACGATTAACCACGAACTAATATTCTCTTACATGAGTAAAAAAACGATCATCAGAAAGGACGGGCTGTTTTACCATCCGACTTTTATCAGAAGACCTGAACGCGAGGCCATCATTGAATGGCTGAAAACTCTGCACCCGATCTGGGAAATGCGCTTTTCAGAGAACAATCCTCCTCCCGAAGGCGACACTCAAAGAAAACTCTTAAGACCTGTTTATTGGCTGGGGAACTGGCAGTTTGCCTGCCTTAATTACTACCATCCACCAAAAGGTATCCACAATAGATGTATTCACGCTGAAGATTATCCACCAGTCTTAAAGAAGATACTGGAGACGATTGAAGGCATTACCAAAATGCATTTTAAAAGAAATGAAATTCCAAAGGGATGGAAACTCAACACCTGCCTAATCAATTTTTATGGAACATCTATTGATGAAAATGGAAAAAAAGTAGATACGGCACGAGTTGGTGATCATAAAGATTTCGAATTAGGTCCGGTGGCCTCAATATCATTTGGTGAGCGCGCTTTTTTCCAGTTTGTACTAGGTAAAAAAGATTTAAAAAATAATGTTTTATTTGAACAGTGGCTGGAAGACTCTTCACTTCAGATTTTTGGCGGGGACCTTTACAAAGATAAAGCGTTTCATCGCGTTCAAAGAGTTGAGAGTAAATTAAAAACTTTTTTTGATTTGAATGTTGAAAACTTCGAAACCAGAAGAATCAATTTCACTTTTAGATACGTACCAGTTGAACACATTGTTCACTATAAAGACTTACCTGCACCACAAAAAAGTGATGTTACCGGCTACATGCAGGAACTTGCTAAGAATTCTGCGCATTTTGAGCGCGCGCTTAAAAGATAAATAAACTGACATATTAAAATATCGCTTGTTTAATAGATGGATGAATTCATTTATCAATCAATCATTGTTCTTCATCGCTTCGGCCGTCATCTTGGTTCCCATCTTTCAAAAGCTAGGCCTGGGATCCATTCTCGGCTACCTGGTCGCCGGAATCATCGTCGGACCTTTTGGTCTCTCACTTGTTCACGAGACAGAAATGTTAAAACATTTCGCCGAACTCGGGGTGATCTTATTATTATTTATTATTGGTCTGGAAATTCAGCCTGCTAAATTATGGCAGATGAGAAGAAAACTTTTTGGTCTGGGAGACCTGCAGATTCTTTCTTGCTCATTAGCTTTCATGGCGATTGCCATCTACTTCGGGATGTCGACCATCCCCGCTGCTGTGATTGGCTTTGGGCTTTCACTTTCTTCAACGGCCTTTGCCCTTCAAACTCTGCAGGAAAAAAGTCAATTGGGCACAGAATACGGCCAGTCTTCATTTGCCGTTTTATTAATGCAGGATTTGGTTGCCATTCCTGCCCTCGCTATCATCCCGACACTTTCAGAAGATAGCTCCGCAACCGGATTGAGCTTAAAAACGTTGGGGATGTTCATTGTCATTATTGCGGCCTTAGTTTTAACAAGCCGTTTTTTAATTCGTCCTGTTTTTAGAATGATCAGTGAAACAAAAATCAGAGAACTCTTTACCGCTATCACGCTCGTGATTATTTTAGGTGTCGCTTCGTTAATGCTTTCAATCGGTCTCTCGGCCGCTCTCGGAACTTTTATTGCCGGCGTACTTTTAGCAGATTCAGAATACCGCCATGAACTTGAGGCCGATCTAGGCCCGTTTAAAAACCTTTTGATGGGACTCTTTTTCATCGGGGTTGGTATGGGTGTAAACTTAGAAATCATCTTAGCTAAACCACTACTCATTATCGGTCTATCTATCGGTTACATGGCCCTTAAAATGTTTCTGGTCTATCTATCTGGAAGAGTTTTTAAGTTAAGTAGAACCAATTCAAAACTGATGGCCTTAACTATTGGCCAGGGTGGAGAGTTTGCTTTCGTTATTTTTGGTATCGCCCTTACCTACCAAATGGCCGATCCCGATATTCTTTCTATTTTAACTGTTGTCATCACCATTTCAATGGCCATCAGTCCATTACTCCTTCTGCTTAACGACAAGTTTGAAGCGATCGTGTGCAAAGATAAAGCTGTGCCTAATTACGATCAAATCCAAAATGAATCGCCAGAAGTTATCATCGCTGGCTTTGGGCGTTTCGGACAAATTTTTGCTCGTATTTTAAAAACTCAAAAAATTCCTTTCACGGCCATCGACCGCGACCCTAATCAAATTGAACTCGTAAGAAAATTTGGAAACAAAGTTTATTATGGGGATGCTTCAAGACTAGATATTATGGAAGCTGCCGGTGTAGCAAAGGCCAAGTATTTCATTTTAGCACTTGATGACGTGAGTGATTCTGTCAAAGCGGCCGAAACACTAAAAGAGCATTTTCCTCACGTAAAAATCTACGCTCGCTCGAGAAACCGTGGTCACACTTTTGACCTGATGGATTTAGGTATCACTCATATTAAGCGTGAGATGTTTGATTCTAGTTTAAATTTTACCAGAGATCTTTTAATCGACATGGGCATGGAGCAAGTAAAGGTGGATGAACTCATCCGCAAATTTTCAAAACACGATCACGATTTCATCGCCGTTCAACACAAAGTGCGCAACGATGAAAAAATGTTCATGAGTGCTTACAATCAGGCCCAGGCCCAATTGGCCGAAGTTTTAAGTCAGGACGAAAAAGAATAAAAAATATTTTTGCCTACGTGTTGACTTACGCAAAGATTACGCTTAGACTTTATTCATGGCGATTACAAAAAAACAGAAAGAATTTTATGATTACATTGTGGCCTACAATAAAGAGCATGGCCACTCACCCACTCAAAAAGAGATCAAGGACCACTTTGGTCTAAAGTCTTTTGGATCAGTGCAAAAGTACCTTCAGTACTTAAATAAAGAAGGTCTGCTTGAATCACAATGGAATCAGCGCCGTAGTTTAGAAATTAAATCAGAGACTCCAGCAGTGGAATCAGACTCTGATCAAATACCATTATTAGGTCTTGTTGCGGCCGGAAATCCCATTGAGGCGATTGAAAACCCCACTAACCTTATCTCAGTTCCAAAGTATTTATTAAAAGGTGGCTTCCGTTATTTCGCTCTTACCGTAAAGGGAGACTCGATGATAGACGCCGGCATTTTAGAAAATGATGTTCTTGTTTGCAGGTCTACTAAAGAGGCCAGAAATGGCCAGATCGTAGTGGCCGTTGTGAATGGTGAAGCGACTGTAAAAACATTCAGTCAGCAAAAGAAATCGATTGAGCTACTTCCTTCCAATAAAAACTACTCACCTATCGTCATCGACGAGAATGTTGAGGATTTTAAAGTTGTTGGGAATTTAGTAGGACTCCTTCGCTCTTACTAGCCAGATCTAAAAAAAATAATTTATGCAAAAGAAAATTATCCATGTCGACATGGACTGTTTCTACGCGCAAGTAGAAATGCGTGATCGACCAGAATTAATGAATGTTCCGCTGGCAATTGGCGGTGCTCCCGGAACACGAAGTGTCCTTTGCACAAGCAATTACATTGCTAGAAAGTTCGGAGTTAAATCGGCAATGCCTACGGATTTCGCCGTTAGGCTTTGTCCTAAATTAGTGGTCCTGCCACCTGATTTTAAAAAGTATAAGCAGGCCTCTGACATCGTTCAGAATGTTTTCTCAAAGTACTCAGATAAAGTAGAAACTGTATCACTTGATGAGGCCTATTTAGATGTCTCGGGAGAAATCAATGCTACTGAAATTGGAAAACGCATCAAGGAAGATATATATAAAGCAACTGGTCTCACGGCCTCAGTTGGTATCGCTCCCAATAAATTCCTGGCTAAAATTGCCAGTGATTGGAAAAAGCCCAATGGTTTATTTGTCATTAAGCCCCATGAAGTTGAAGGATTCGTAAAAGATTTACCAGTGAAGTTAATTCCTGGGGTCGGTAAAAAAGGACTCCAGCATTTAGAAAGTCTAGGCATCAAAACTTGCTCCGACATAAGACAATGCCCTCCAGAAGTTTTGGCCTTAAGTTTTGGCAAGTTTAGCCTAGATCTTTTTTATTACTCACAAGGTATTGATGAGCGCGAAGTATGCAGCGAATGGGAAAGAAAATCTTTAAGTGTAGAAAATACATTTTTAACTGATATGACTGAACCTGCTGAGATGAAGCTTTATCTAGAAGAGCTTCTTTTAGAAATGAAAGAGCGCGTGGGACGCCATCTTGAAGAAGAACCCCATAAAAAAATTAAAAAAATTTTTGTAAAAGTTAAATACGCTGACTTTAAACAATCAACCAGCGAAGAAACCCTAATCCCGTTTGAATTTGAAAACTCCTTGTTTGATAAGCTCGCTAATATAGACAATTATTACCGGCTGCTCAACGTGAGCCTTGCCAGAAAAACTGGCCCTATACGTCTCCTTGGAGTTGGAGTAAGATTTCTTACGGGAGAAGAGGTCGATCCAGTTCAGCTTAGTCTGCTTCCTCTCTGCGCATAATTCTCTACCCTAGATTGTGACAATGGATAATTTTGACTTCATCAATTACTGCTCTTCATTTTTAAAAGACGAAAGTCTTGGTGAGTTGGTATTTTATAAAGATCAGAATCAAAGTTACACCTATAAAGATCTGATGCTTTCAGTACTCTCACAAGCACAGAAAAATTCAGATTCATTTTCAGCACTTAAAATAAAATCGTCTTACCAGCTTTTTATCCATCTGCTTGCCGGCAGTCTGACACAAAAAGATCTTTTGATTATTTCAGATAAAGAACCTGAAGCGGCCATTGTCGACTATCAAAATAGACTGAAATTTGAAAACATCATAAATGATGAAGAGATCCATCAGATTTCTGATTTACATTTTTCAGCTTATACCGTCGATATAAAAAGAGCTGCCTTTTATATCCTAAGCTCAGGATCAAGCGGCCCTTCAAAATCCATTGGGCTGAGTTTAAGCAACGTTTATCATTCGGCCAGAGGGCCTATTGATTTTTTTAACATGAAGTCTTCTGACTGCACTTTTTTAAATCTTCCACACCATCACATTGGTGGATTGATGATTTTATGGCGTGCTTTTTTCAGTCAAAGCTCTGTTACTAAAAATGAAAATGATAACTACCAGTTTATTTCTCTGGTTCCTTTGCAGCTTAAGCGTTTTTTACAAGACCCACAAAAATTAAAAAAACTGCAAGACTGCCGTGGAGTTTTAATTGGTGGAGCTCCCCTTGATACTGAATTAAAAACAGCAGCACTTAAACAAAACATTCGCGTCTATGAAACTTATGGGATGAGTGAAACGTCATCACTAGTCATGTTAAATGGTGTTCCTTTAAAGGGACAAATTGTAAAACTCGATTCAAAAAATCATTTCCTCATAAAAGGGCCTACACTTTCGTCACAGGCCGTGCTCGATCAAGATGGTTTTTATCACACCAAAGATATCGGCGTTAAAAATGCTGATGGAAGTTTTTCATTCAAACAAAGAAGCGACGTACTCTTTAAAAGTGCCGGTGAACTCATTGATCCACTTTTCATTGAGGAAAAGGTTAAATCTCTTCCATGGATCACAACAGCAGTTGTAGCACCCGTTGCTCATCCCGAATGGACCTGGGCCTCAACTCTTATTTACCAAACCAGTGATGCCTCAAAAGGTTTTCAGGATATTAAAGATCATTTAAAAAATGAGCTGCACCCTCACCATATCCCAAGATATTTTTTTGAAGCTCCCAAAAATCTTATTGCCGACGGCATGAAACCTAAAAGATTTGAGATCTCTAAATGGGCGCAAGAACATTATTTTAAAGAGCTCATTCACACTCTTTATATCCCTGGGATCAACGCAAAAAAGTTAATGGTCTTTTTTCATGGTTTTATGGAAGACCATACCGACATGATGGCCTTGATGGACAATCACTCTGAAACTTCTTTTTTATTCATCGATATGCCAGGACATGGAAAAACAAAAGTAGATCGTTTTAAAAACCGCGATGATGTTTTTTTAACTCTTTCAAACTTGATTCATTTTTATCAAAATGACAGAGAGCTTATTCTTTACGGTTATTCTATGGGTGGAAGAATTGCGCTGGAGCTCTCAGCACTTTATCTAAAACCACAACTGCTAATTCTTGAGTCGGCCCATTTTGGATTAGAGACAAACGATCTAAAAGTAGCAAGGCTAAATGCCGATCGAAAACTTTTATCCAAGCAAGATTTAGATTTAAAAGCCTTTTTCACTGAATGGTATAAAAACCCTATTTTTGCTGACTACAATCAATCCACTCATTATCAAAGTGAAGTTAATAAAAAACTTCATCACGATCCAAATGAATGGCAACAGTCACTGGAGTTTTTCTCTCCCGGGGCCACGTCATTAGTGCAATCTGAAACTTTAAACAAAGTGATGGATTTAAAAATTGTAGGAATTGCTGGTGAAAAAGATCAAAAGTACAATCGTCACTACCAGGAGATGAAAAAGAATCTTCCAAAGTTTTCCCTGCACGAAATCACTCATGCCGGACACAATCCACACAAAACTCACTTGTCCGAAATAAAAATGATTTTAAGAAGTCTTGTCTAAATCTTTTTGCAAAAAATTCAGATCATACAAAAGCAGCATCAAATGATTTTCCAATTTGTTTAAAATCTCCAACGCACCTTCAAACTTCGAACTTAATCCTCTCAACTCCAACTCGTAGGCCACCTTTGATCCCTCTTCCGAATAAAAGCTTTTTAAAATGCCTTTAAAGGTGTGAGCATTAATCCTGAGTTGATTACCGTCTTGATTCATGATCGAGTCTCTAATGGGGTTTAAGAGATTATAGACGCCATTTTGAAAGGCCTGGATCATCTCCAAAAGGATTTCCTCATCACCGTTAAAATGATTCAGTAAATGTGGGGCATCGATGGTTTTAAACTTCATAATACCTTATTATAACTAAATAAATTTTGGAGTCTAAAGTTTTTTACATGACCAACCGATACGATCAAGTATGTCAGACTCAATCAAAAGAATAGATACCTTACGTTCACTCTATAATGCTAAGAATACGCAGACGACTTCCAGTATTAGCGAAGAGTTAAGAGAGCTTAAAACCGAGCTCAAAATTGCCAACGAAGAAAGGGCCCTGGCCCAAGAGTCTAATGAGGTTAGAACACTTGTTGGAAGTGCGACCAGTTCACCTTATTTAAGTGACCAGCCATTTTATAATAAAGAGCGTATCTACAACTCTCCTAAAGAAGATAGCTGGAAAGAAGTTCGCTCCGAAGAGCAAAACAGGCAAGCTGCCTACAATCTGATGAAACTCAAAAAACTAAACATCATATAAAAAAAGGGAGCTCAATGAGCTCCCTTTTTTATAGTTACTTCTTACCTTTCTTTTTCTTTCTCATCTTAATTAGTCGACAAAAAAAATGCAGCCGAAGCTGCATTTTTAATTATTCTGAAAATTTAAAAAGTTGCCTGTCGTATTAGAGTTTTGTCGACACCAACTTTACTTAAAATTACTTCTTACCTTTCTTTTTCTTTCTCATCTTAATCAAGAAGAATGCAATCGCCGCCACTGCGATAATCCCAATAAGTGTTGTGGTCTCATCATCACCAGATCCACTCTTACCTTTCTTCTGCATTCCGATATCCGGATTCTGGCTTCCATCAGGGATGTATGTTCCATCAGCAAGTAAATCTTTTTCTTCGCCTTTTGGTTTCCAGTTCCCTTGAGCATTTCCTTTTTGATCGAATACCTTTAATGTCGCAATAATTTTATCAAAAATATCCTGATATGAATCGTAGTGATCTTTTGCAACTGAAAATGTTACAGCGATCCCTAAAGAGTCTTTTACTGTTGCCAGGTATCTCGTATAAAAACCTGGAACTTCAGAAGCTAAGTGAAGTGAATCTACCCAGCGTTGTCCATTGATCTCGCGAATTGAAACAGCTTTTGCTTCAGACACCTGAGTTTTTCCACCTGGCAGACTGAATGTTTTTGGAGATTTTAAATAGGCCTGGTATTTATCAAGATCATCCTGGTCGCCTCTGTATTTAGCAGCAAGAATGATGATCGCTTCTTTCTTTCTATCTTTATTATCACTCTGACAAACCCACTCAGATCCCTCTAGGGCACAATCCCAACCATTAGGAAGTTCAAACTCTGAGAATTGGCTGGTGAATGTCTTGGCAAAGACATTCGTCGTAGTGAACATCGCCATAGCGATTAATAGTGAACGCAAGTTTCTCATGCTATTTCCTCTTAAGGAGATAAACTAATAATAATAGTTTAATTGTACACTTTGCTGATTATTTTTAAATAGTTAAATTCTTGCCTAATACCCGCGGGCCGCGAATCCTGGCTTAATTTCGATCTCTTTGTATTTTTTCACTAACTTAATAATCGACCAATCAGCTCCGATTTCGTAAACAATTCCAGTCGCAACCAGGACGTTACCGCCAAAATAATCTGTCTGATAGATATCAAACTTCATCCCTTTCTCAACATCCGTTGAAAGGCCTTGATCAATGCGAATGAAATTAGAGCGCGCTGAAACTTTTAGAACAGAACCATCCACCTGATACTCTTTAAACGAGTCAATCTTAACCGATTCTGGAGTCACTCCATCAGAGTTGAATCCAATGTTTAGTGTAATCGCATTGCCTTTATCTGTTGAAGTACCGGACATGACAGTCTGACCTTTAACCGCCAGCATGAATTTATCAAATGAATAATTGGCACCTACATACGGTGCTACTTTTTCACGGTTCACACTATTAAAAAGTTTTGTCCCACCTGTGCTTTGAATCGCTTTACGTCCAGGCTCATCAGTGAACTCATCATTTTTAAGAGAGTAAATTCCTTCAACTCCAGCAAGCAGACCAAACTTATTAAAGCGGTACATGGCCTCAAGTTTATAATTGACTTCACCACTTAAATTATTGGCCGGAGAACTATACCCGATCTTTCCATCAAGCTTCCATGGAGATTCCGCATAAGTCATATACAAGTCAACACCGTACTCACTTCCTGAATCCCCCAGCACAATTTCATCGGTCGGCATAACAGAAGTATCAGCATAATTTTCATTGGTATAAAGAGTCTGGCGATAATGAACGCCGATAGCGTAACGAAGATTTCCAATTCTTGCAAAACCGTATTTAGCTTCAACTGCTAAAGATTCTGGCCCTGAATTTTCCGTAACCTCTTCACCAACAGTCGATGAAACTTGTCTGAATCTTCCCATCGCTGTGAGCTCTAGACTCTTGCTTAACCCATAAGACACCGCCAGATCAAAATCAGTTAAACGGTACTCATTTCCTTCAACTTTTTCTACTTCAACACCTTCGGTATCGTAAAAAGCTGAAGTATTAAACATCATAGCACTGGCATTCACTGAATAAGCACTTGGGTTTAAGAGTTCTGCACCACCGCGATGAGTTCCTGCTGCCATAAGGGGCGATGCAAGTGTAAGCAGCAAAAGACTAGATAAGGTTTTATGCATATAACTCTTTCTCGAAAAAATTAGGACTTCGGGTTTCGAAATCATATAGGTTATTCTTGTTGATCCACTCTCTGGGTGTTTTTTCAAAAAGCACGAAGCTTGTTGCATTCATCACAAAGGGAGAAGAAAATTCAATTCTGGCCGTTTCAACCGCCGATTCTAAAAGTTCAGGTGAATCACATCTTCCAATCGGAAGAATCAGATTCTCCAGGTTCTTTGTTTTCTTGAACTTTACACCGTACTCTTTCAATAAAAAATAAATCGACTCCTGACAGTATAAAAGATCTGGGGAAATAATGGGAGTTAATGATAACGCGCCTTTTTTTCCCATAGAAAAAGTCATGCCGTTGAATTCGATTTGAGAGATTTCTTTTAACCCATAAAGGTGACCTTCAAGTAACTCGCTCAGCTCTTCTATGAAGTTTTTTTCTTCAGCTCGGGTATGCAGATCAATGGTAAAGGGGGGCAGAATAGTCAATTGCAGACGAGTGCTCTTAGAGAACTTTGAATCGAAGCGACTTCTAAAGTTTTCGATTTTTTTGTGGTGGATAGGGCCTGGATCGAATATTAAACCGATAAAGTATTCCATGCTCTCTCCTTCTTCTGGATTGAATGTCTTACTTATAGGGTAAATAGAATCTGAACTTAGATCAAGCGCTACGCAGCGATTTTGTCGGTTTTGATTTTTGAAGTATGAGTCTTGGTAGGCAGAAACACCTTATTGATCCAATAATTATTTTCAATTTCAAAATTAAAAGTCCCATGGTGCTCTTCGGCCAGATGATGAATCGAATCCAGTCCCAGGCTTTTGATAGTGCTGGATTTTTCTTCAAGGATTACTTGAGCAAGCGCCTCGGATGAATCGTTCGAGCATTTTTTTAGCGAGTTCTTAGTTTCAATGAAAAGCCCTTTTTCATTCAATAGAAAATTGAATTCAACTTTATCACAACGAGATTCACTGATGTTTTTCACCAAATTATTTACGATACGATAGAAACAAGGATAATAAACCAAATCCTCCTCAATCCTTTCACCTTGAATCGTAAAAGTTGCACTCACACTCATTTCACTTAAAAAATTATTAGAAAGATTAGTGAAGGCAAGTTTAGCGTAACTAAATGGCACCCAATCATAGGTCTGAACGAGATTTTTATGTTTAAAATTGTAGTGGTCGCGAATCAGACTTTGGAGGGTTTTAATTTCTTTTTCAATCAACTGCACTTCATCTGCGTGCACTCCTTCCCCAGTCAAATGTTTATGATTTAAAAATAAAAGCAGCCCGTGTGTCTGGTTGATAAGATCGTGAAAGAATAATTTTTCTTTCAACTCGCTTTGATTTTCTAAATTTTGATCGGACTTCTTTTTAAATGAAAACACAAGACCCTCGATTGCTTTTTGCATTGAGGGCCTTGTGACTAATAGACTATTTTACTGGAAGGTAAACAGCTTGGTCACCAAGCATTTCTTCAATGCGAAGAAGCTGGTTATATTTTTCCATACGGTCTGAGCGGCTCGCTGATCCAGTCTTAATGTGACCTGATCCAGTTGCTACTGCAAGATCTGCGATGAAAGAATCCCCTGTTTCTCCAGAGCGGTGAGAGATGATCGCTTTGTAGTTGTTGTTGTATCCCAACTCCATTGCTTCAAACGTCTCAGTCATCGTTCCGATTTGGTTTACTTTAACCAGGATGGCATTTGCTTCACCTGTTTTAATTCCCGCTTCAAAGATTTTTTTGTTTGTTACGAAAAGATCGTCACCAACTAAAACTGCTTTTGACCCAAGAACTTTTGTTAAATCAATCCATCCAGAGTGGTCCCCTTCATCAAGACCGTCTTCAATGGAATATATCGGATATTTTGCACATAAATCTGAATAGTAATTGATCATGTCAGCAGTACTGAACTCTTTTCCTTGCATACTGTATTTACCATCTTTGTAAAATTCAGAAGCTGCAGCGTCTAGAGATAAAGAAATATCTACCCCAGGCTTATATCCAGCATTTGTGATCGCTTTTAGGATAAGCTCAATCGCTTCTTCGTGAGACTTAAGGTCTGGAGCGAATCCACCTTCATCCCCAACGTTAGTTGAGTAATTTGAATCAGTAAGCACTTTCTTAAGCGCGTGGAAAACTTCCACACCTGCACGAAGGTTTTCACCGAAAGATTTTTTCATATGAGGAACGATCATGAACTCCTGGATGTCCAGGTTGTTAGAAGCGTGCGATCCACCGTTGATGATGTTCATCAGTGGAGTTGGCATGATGTATTTTTTGTGAGCGTTTGGCGCCTTACATTTTTCGAATAGGTATTGGTGAAGTGGCATATTTGAATCAAGGGCACCTGCTCTACAAGCTGCCATTGAAACTCCAAGAAGAGCGTTTGCTCCCAGCTTAGATTTATTTTCTGTTCCATCCATCTCCAGCATCATTGTGTCGATTGCTTTTTGAGATGTTACTTCCATCCCAAGAAGTTTTGGAGCAAGCACTTCATTTACGTTTTTCACAGCTTTTAAAACTGATTTACCAACGTAGTAAGACTTATCCCCGTCTCTAAGTTCTAATGCTTCTTTTGATCCTGTAGATGCTCCAGATGGAACAGCTGCTCTTCCCATGTTCCCCGCTTCTGTGAACACGTCCACTTCTACTGTCGGGTTTCCGCGTGAATCGAGAATTTGTCTAGCTTTAATCGATTTAATTTTTGACATAAAAAATCCTTATTTTTTAAATGGGCCAAAAAACGTGTTACGGTTTTTTTCTACCCATTCGGGTTTACTGCTGGAATAAAAATCAAACGTCTCACTTACAGGCGCTTTTTCTTCACCTTCCTTCACCGATAAGTCGTGCACTCTTTGCGCGACATAAGGTGATGGGCTCAACGTTTTTAAATGTAATATCGCTTCGATCTTATCCTTCACTAATGGATAGTGAGTGCACCCTAAAATAGCATGCGTATAATTTTTCCCTTTTAATGGCGCAAGTTCAATTTCTAAAAGGCGATCGAATTCTTGTTCATAACTTGGGTCGCGGTAAAGATCTTCCACCATGCGAGCAAGATTTTTAAGAGAATAATGGTCAATAAATCCTTTTGGGTCAAGGCGCTCTTTTAATCTTTTAAAGCGCTCTGATTTTCCCGTAGACTCAGTTGTCAGAACCACCATTTTTGAAGGCCCTGATTCTTTATAGTAGGCATTCAAATAAGGCTCGACTCCAACAAAAGTCATCTGCGGATAACGCGTGCGAAGTGTATCGATACTGGACGCTGTAGCTGTATTGCAGGCCACAACAATCATCTCCGCGCCTTTTTTCAAAAGCTCGTCTGTGATCACAAATGTTCGATTAGTAATGTACTCGTCAGTTTTCGGGCCATAGGGCGCATGAGCGTCGTCGCTATAGTAATAGAAATGTGCCTCAGGAAAGGCCGCTAGAAGATCCGACAGGACACTGAAACCTCCGATCCCGGAGTCAAAAACACCTATCTTATGCGTTTTCGCGCTCATTTTTTTATCCACATTCTCCATAACTCGGATTATCTTAATCCCAGAATCAATTATTGTGAAGTTTTAGGAGCTGGATTCAGAGATGTTTTTTGATGTTTTTAAAAAAAGTGGATTTGCGAAGCTTGAGTCATTCTACCTAGAACAAAACCATTTAGATAAATTAAGTGCCTACCCTTGGATGGCCCTGGCCATCAATCAAAGATCAATTGCTGGAAGTCTGCTGACCAAAGAACTGGTTCTCACTCCTGGCGATGCTAAAAAAACTGGAATTTCATTTCAGTTAGCTGAAGTCGAATCAGGCCTTGTTCATCATGTTTTTGATGCTTCAAAAAAAATCTTCAGTGGTGAGATTAAAAATGAAGCTGAAATCAAAGATACGAGAGTTCTCTTTAATAATATCTTAGACAGCTTGATTGAGCGTGAAATTAAATTCTTCACTGAACAGATGAATCAGAGTCAGTTTAGTCCGAGACAAGTTGAAAATGAAGAAAAGGCCCTTGAATGGGTGCGCGTTTCTTTTGAAATGCTCACTAAAGCTGTGTTGGAGAGTTTAACAAATCCTGAGTATCTTTTTCAGACAACATTTTTTACAGGCATTAATCCTAAAACTGGTAAACATGAAATGAGATTGATCACTTTCAATCTTGATATGACGTTTTTACTTTTAGAAGATAATAACCTTCGAGTCCTTATTTACAATAAGAAGCCAGGAGATCCTGAGAGTGAGTTAAAACCTGCATTGACTGGGGATTACTCTTTCAGAAAACGTGAGATATTTGATCATTTTATCAATCTATTGTCGGCCATTTCCAAAGGCATGCACGCTTAAAATTATTTTTTAGTTTTAACCGGACTCTTTCTCAGAAAATTAAGCGAAGAGCAAATATCGCACTCAAGCCCATCACAACCTCTGGCCGTACAGTGCTCTCTTCCGTAAAAAATAATCTGTAGATGAAGCTTGTTCCACTTATCTCTTGGAAAAACTTTCTTCAGATCTTCTTCTGTCTGCTCCACATTTTTCCCGGAAGTCAGACCCCATCTTTGGGCCAGTCTATGAATGTGAGTATCAACTGGAAAAGCAGGGACTCCAAAACTTTGTGCCATAACAACTGACGCTGTTTTATGGCCAACACCTGGAAGCTCTTCTAATGCTTCAAAACTCTGAGGAACTTCACCTTTATACTTATCTAGCAAAATTTGCGAAAGATCAGAAATCGCTTTTGATTTTCTAGGAGCTAGTCCACAAGGTCTGATGATGTCTTCGATTTCAGAAACCGGAACCTTCACCATTTTTTGTGGAGTATTAGCACGCTTAAAAAGCTTAGGAGTGATTTGATTAACTCGAACATCAGTACACTGAGCTGAAAGTAAAACTGCAATCAAAAGTGTATACGCGTCGGTATGATCAAGAGGAATCGGCGTTTCCGGGTACAATTCTTCCAGTCTTCTGAGAATATAATCTGCTTTTTCTTGTTTTAAATTCATGCCGCTATTATGGCATTGCAGACAGGCTTTATCAAAAGCTAATTGCTAATAGCAATGAAGAGTTACATACACTCTCCTAACTTGAGGCAGACTTCACCACCGGTGCCCTGTCATAAAAAGTCGGCGCCAACGAAAGACCCAATAGGCCGAAAAAGAGTCAAAATGAAAATAAAAATTATCTTATTCCTCGTGAAGTTTTCATCTAAATAATGGATAAACTTAGAATGTCTCCTCTAGACCAAGCATTCCACTCGGGTTACGGTGAGGAAATATATACTTAATGCTTCAATTTTTTTCACAGTAGTCTAAAATACTAAAATGGTAAGAATACTGCTCTTATGTCTATTCGTCTCAATAAGTTTCACCTCGCTAGAAGCGAAGGATAAACTTAAAAATCAGATCAGCACTTTTAATGATTCGGTTAAAAAGGTCGGCACACTCGATTACAAAAATAACTGTGCCTCTGTAAGTTCCAACACCAATTACACCCGCGAAAAAAGCACGGTCTACTCTAAGCTTAATAAAAAAACTATTGAACTCTCTGTCCTATCAGAAGCAGAGGCCAAGCAAGTTTTTGAGACACTAAAAGCTGATGAAGACAACTCATTTAATTATCCTTTGGATGGCTGTTACGCACGCGCTCACATGATGGCCTCAAAGATGGACGACATGGGAATCGTTTCTGGAAAAGCTTTTGTCGAAGGTAATCTTTTCGTCGATACCAAACTAGGTGAGGCCAACTGGTCTTATCACGTGGCAAGCTTAGTTCTAGTGAAAGTAAATGGAAAAACAGTTCCAACAGTTTTTGACCCTGGAATGTTTGATAAACCAGTGAGCTACGAAGTCTGGAAGAAAAAACTTCTGGCCGATAAAAGAGCAGAGCTGCAAAGCGAATACTTCACTTCACGTTTCAATTACGACCCTGATTCACGCTATGATGACATGGAAGACTATCTTGAAGATCAGGTCGAAGACATGAAAGACACCACTAGAAAAAATAAAACTATCGGTGAAGTCATGGAACGTATGTATCGCGAATAATAACCTTAAGGAAAAATTGTAATGAGATCACTTATCGTAATCGTTGCTTCTCTGCTATTTTCTACTCAGATGAATGCAGAAACCAGCAGCAAACCCGAACTTACCGACTCCTTCACAGATGTCGTGAAATCTCTCTCTGAGGAGAATAAGACTCTGGTTGTCAAATTTCATAGGCATGCTGCTGTCTATCGCGTAGCTCTTGACCACCCCCAATTTGCAGAAATTAAAGCAAAACTGGAAAACGCAAAAAAAGTTGATCAAAAGGTAAAAGTCGTTGCTATAATACCTTCAATGACGATCAAAGAGATCAGTAGGCCTTAAGCTTACTTTTATACATACCATAACCGTCCGGGCCGTTAGGAGAGAGCCAGTGAAATTAGATGTAGTCCAAGATGCCAAAGATCACACATTCACCCTTGCAGTTAAGCTTGATCAATTCAAAACACTGCGTGATTATGAAGTCCTTCACAATTTAATCAATGCACTTTCATTAGAGTTCGATCTTGATCCAGAAATCTCTGTTGAAGATCTAAAGAACATTGTCCACGAAGCAAAAAATGAAGAATCAACTGAGATCACTTGTGAAATCGGGCCTGATGGAATTGACGTAGAGTTCGAATAGCTCTTAAGCTGCTTCGCCCTTGTCACCCTTTAATTTTTGATTGTACCACTCAGGAGCAAGGAAATTGCTTTTTGGGAATGGCAGTTTGTTGACGACAATATCTTCAAAGAATGTTGGCACGTAATTACACGCAACCATCTCACCCAGATATTTTCCGGTCTCAGGATCTTTTCCTGTTTGTACCCATTTAAAAATATCACGTGAAATGTAGTTTCCGTTTTTATCAATGCCGATAATTTCTGAAACGTGGGAAGTTCTTCTTCCCCCATCGTGATAACGTGAACACTGAACAATAATTTGCATCGCTGATCCAACCATTTTTCTAATGGCATCAGCAGGGATTTTTGTATCGCCCATTAAGCAGAGAGTTTCCAAACGAGTACAAGCATCAACCGGATTGTTCGCGTGAACTGTTCCCATTGATCCATCGTGACCTGTGTTCATTACCTGAATAAGATCCAGGGCCTCTTCACCACGAACCTCTCCAACGATAATTCTATCAGGACGAAGTCTCATGGCAGAAATAACTAAATCGCGAATGGTGATTTCAGTCACACCTCTTTCCGCGTCTGCTTTTCTGGTTTCAAAATTTACAACGTGCTCAGCTTTAACTTGTAGCTCGGCCGCGTCTTCAATAATAATTAAGCGTTGAGTTTTTGGAATTCTCGATCCCAAAACGTTAAGCATAGTTGTCTTTCCAGAACCTGTACCACCGGAAACAATAATGTTTTTCCCCAGAAAAATACAAATATCCAAAAATCTTGCTGCTTCTTTTGAAAGAGATCCAAAAGTGATCAAATCATTTAATGTTAATTTTTCTTTCGAGAACTTTCTGATAGCTACCGTCGTTCCATTTTTTGCCATTGGAGGAAGAACAACGTGGATACGCGAGCCGTCTGGCAGGCGGGCATCAAGTCTTGGATTATCTTTATCAATTCTTCTACCAACTGATTGAGCAATAGCTCTCATCGCCGATACAAGTGCTTCTTCATTGTGAAATTGAGCGTCCGTCTTATAGACCAGACCTTTTTTCTCGACGAAAATTTCTTTAGGACCGTTGATCATAATTTCCGATACACCGGCATCATCAAGTAAATCTTTGATGGGGTATAAAAACTGATCAATTGCATCGCTAAATACTGACATAATTTCCTATCGTTTATTCTTCTTCGTTAGCTAGTTCTCTTCCACCAAATCCAATCGTTTCACGTTCCTGACTTTTTGGTGTCTCATCTCTTTGTATTCTGTCGCGGTCTAAATCCATGATGTCTTCTTTTATATCTTCACGTCTGATTTGAACCCACTCACTCGGTGTATCTTTTGGTCTCCAGATTTTAACTGTATCTGAGGCCAGACCACGTCTTTTCGTCTCTTCTCTATCGGAACCTTTTTCCAAAACCATAACCCTTCCCGTGAAGGTATTGTTAGGACAATTGAACTGAAAAACGCCTACTTTATCGAAGAACACTTCGGCCTCAGCGATCTTATCTTTCACCGGACTCGAAAAAACACTTTTGTCGGGAATATTAAAACATGCAGAATCGACCCCTACACTGGTTACGAAGAAGCGGACCTTCTCGCCCTTATAAACAACGATCCTATTGGGGTAAAAGCCTTCTTTACCGACGATAACGGCCTGTTCACGATAAGGAACATCCAGGGTTTTATCTAAAAAATAGGTCTCTTGAAGGGCCCAGGCCTTTTGGTAAAAAAGCGCCATCACCATGACGAGTCCTATGTATGATAAATTTTTGATAACGACCTCTCGTGACTATAATTCTAGTTCTTGAGGACTTATCGGTATCCGACTAAAAAGCTTTAATCGGATTAATATGGGGGGGATTTAAACAGAATTCCTAGATAGTAAGGTCTTCTGAGTTGGGACTAACTGGTACACGTTCATCCACCTTCTTCTTGGCCGGCGGAGGTACAGTCTTCTTATACTGAGCACTCACCAGCTTCTTAAACTTAATAAGAAACTCTCCACCCTTATTTTCAAATTCAGGACTCGTCTGATCGACATCATCAGGCAGTGAAAAAGATCTTTCAAAATTCACCTTTCTAAAAACCTTATTTTTTCCAGAACCCTGTGTGCTTTCAACATCACCTTTAATTTTGATCATTCCCTTTTCAATTTTAATATCCAACGGACGATCTTTAATCTGCTTCACTTTAATTTTTAAAATTTTTTGAGTGTCAGTCGTGATCCAATCGTACTCACCGACAACCGGCCCTTCAAGCTCACCAATATCAAAACCAGGCATGCCACCTTGTTGTGAAAAACGCTTCATCATCTCCATCATTTTTTGTTCCATGTCGCCATTGCCATTCATTAAAGAATTCAGCATCTCTTCACGGGCCTTCATGATCTCTTCGATTTGTTTTTGGAATTCTTCGTCCTGCGCCCAAACTTTTGGAGCAAAACTGTTGGTGCATAAAAAAATCATGACTAGAATTATTTTTTTCACATGACTCTCCCGACTAGACTTCCATACATTTTACCACATCATAGGCAGGTGTCTCGTATGGATGAGAACTTTTTAGCGCCTTGATGGCCTCTATTAATATATGATCATCCAGTACCATTTCAACCCTGGCCTCTAAAATTTTTTCGATAATTCCGACCTTACCGACAGTTGGATTGGCCCCGTCTAAGGCCCTAAACTGCCCTGTCCCGGTCGTTTCAAAAGAGCACCTATCATAGTTTCCTATTTTCCCCGCTCCGGCGTCAAACAAAGCATTTTTGACAACCTCACAAGATTCGACCGGGACATAAAAAGTTAACTTTAACATAAGGCGATCTCCCAAAAAAAAAGGCCCTTCTGGTATAAGCAGAAGGGCCTCTTATTAAAACATAATTTATTAAAAATTATTTTTTCTTAGCTGCTGCAGCTGGAGCCGCTTCAGCAGTTGGTGCTGCTTTTTCGATTCCAATAAGCTCAACTTCGAAAATTAAAGTTGCGCCACCAGCGATTTTCGGAGGTGCACCAGCATCACCGTAAGCTAGCTCAGAAGGGATTACGAATTTCGACTTCCCACCAACTTTCATAGTTTGAAGACCTTCAGTCCATCCACGGATAACTCTGTTAAGCGGGAATGATACTTCTTGTTTTCTTTCTACAGATGAATCAAATACTGTTCCATCCATTAAAGTTCCATGGTAGTGAACTTTTACTACGTCAGTTTCTTTTGGAGTAGCTCCAGTTCCTTCCTTAATTACTTTGTAAGCAAGTCCAGAAGCAGTTTTAGTTGCTCCTTCGTTCTTTACGAAGTTATCGATGAACTCAGCACCTTTCTTCTTGATGTCTCCAGCTTGTTTCTCCATACGAGATTTGAACATATCCTGGATTTTTTGTTGGTATGCCATAGGATCAACTTTTTGTTTCTCACCTTTAGCAGCGTCTCTTAACCCTGAAGTTAGAGCATCGATCTCAGCGTCAGACATGCTTAATTGAGTTAAGCGTGATCCGAACATTGTCCCGATAGAGTAAAATGTTTTTTCTTCTTCTGTCTTAGGGTCTTTCCCTTTAGAACATCCCACTGCAACAGTTGCAAGAAGGGCCAATACTAAAATCTTCTTCATTGTCGTCATTCCTTTGTATGATGATTGGTGAATAATTTGTTTACTTTAATACGTTAATGCGGCTTCGTTTAAATATCAAGCCTAAGGCTTAATTTTTAAATTTTCTATTCTCGTTTTATTCGAAGGCAGCGCTCTTTCCCAATCTCCGTACAATGGATTTGGAAGAATAATAAATTTTTGCCCGAAGTCCGCTTTTATTTTATCTGTTAACGCATTGCGAGCTTCGACCGATGTTTTTTCATATCCACCTGGGAAGTCCGAAAGATTGTCCCCTACGTATAGGACCACATAGTGTTTCTTTAAAATCTCTTGTCTTCTAGGTTCTTTGGTATGCTCACCACTCTTCATTGGCATTATGTTTTCTTTCTTAACAGGGAATCCTTGTGCCACTAAATTTTCATAAGTGTCTTCAAGCATGTTCATTTGTCTGTTTGTCACGTAGAAGATTTCAATGTTTTTTTCTTGTAGAAATTTTACGAAATCAAGTGCACCTGGGATCGCCACGGCCTGCTTTAATTTTACCCAGTCAGCGAAGTGACTTTCTTTCCAAGAAAGACCTTCTTTAATCTCCATGGCCCCACCAAAAGAGTTATCTAGGACAGTTTCATCGACATCAAAAATAACAGCGCGCTTTTTATTGTGTTTGTCTTCTAAGTCTCTTTCGATTTTTTCTTTAGCGATATTGTACGCCTGATAAGTAAGAGCTCTATACTCTCCACTTGTTTGTTGCCATAAGTAAGCAGCAATCTGATACTCACGTGGGTTTGGTTTTCCAGAAATTTCTGGAGTTGAATTTGTGTGTGTTGAACACGAGGCCATCAGGGCCAATGTTAAAACTAGGGCAAGTGAACGCATAAAATCTCCTTATAACTAAAAACCCGCTTCATCCAAAGCAAGGTTGCACATTTGATCGCACATTTCATTTTGCGGATGACCAGCATGGCCTTTCACCCAATGAAACTTGATGTGATCAAAGTTTGATTTCAATTCATCTAATTCTTTCCAAAGCAGTATATTCTCCGGCTCTTTTCCATCGGCCTTTTTCCAACCGCGGTTTTTCCATCCGGTAATCCAACTCGAAATCCCTTCTGTTACATACTTTGAATCGCTGTAAACAAACACCGGGCTCTCGCGATCAGATACACCTTCTTCAACCCATTTCTCAATGAGTCCTTTAAGACCTCTAATCACTCCTTCAAGTTCCATTTTATTATTTGTCGTTGGCACATCGATGCCTGATGATTTTAAAATCACTTCACCTTTTGCATCCTGGATCATCACACCCCAGGCACCAGGCCCTGGGTTTCCACGACAGGCCCCATCTGCAAAAATAGCATAGGCCGATGTTCTTTCCTGCATCTCATCTGGCAGCGGGAATTTTGATTCCCAGTTAAGAGCTTTCGCCTCCTTAGTCTCAATCAAACTAGGGGTAATGGATTCTAATTTATCCAAAGCGACCAAGGCCTCAGGAAATTGATCAAAGACAGGACGTAATTTTTTAAGAATTTTAAGCACTTCTGATTTTTTCATAGGGAAAATTCTAGTTTAAAATATACTCTTTTAATAGCCTTTATGATAAAACCTTTGCATGAAAACAGCATTTTCCATCCGCGTCTATAAACAGTACTTCAATTTTGCATCTTCTCATTTCATGCTTTTTAAAGATGGAACGAGAGAGCCTCTTCACGGTCACAATTACCGCGTCCAAGTTAAAGGTAACGCACCTGAACTTGATGATGACATGGTTTTTGATTTTCTAAATATAAAACCGATTGTGAGAAGAATCTGTGATTCTTTAGACCATAAACTTTTAATCCCTAAAAACAATCCCAATTTAGTGATTGAAGATAGAGAAAAAAACTATAACATTATCTGTAAAGACGAGAGTGTTTTTAGTATTCCAAAAACTGACGTACTTATGCTGCCGATTGAAAATACATCTGCAGAAAGAATCGCAGCTTACATTGCAACTGAACTGCGCTTAGCTGTTCTTGCAGAATACAAATTTGAATTCTTAGAATTAGAGATCGAAGTTGAAGAAACTCCCGGTCAGTGCGCTGTATACACCCTCTTTAAGGAATAGAAGAAGATGAAATTCATTGAATTACCACATGGAACTAGTGTTAAAGGTGAAAAGATCCCAGCTTTCAAATCTGTTTTAGATGCTCCCAAGTACACTTACGTACTAGGTGCTGTTCACGGTGACGAAGTTGAAGGTGCTCACTTAGCTAAAGAAATTTTTAAATGGCTCTCAGAAACTTCTGAAGTGGATATGCCACTTGTTTTCGTTCCGGTTGTAAACGTTGACGGATTCAAAGCAGGCACCCGCGTAAATGGAAACGGCGTTGACTTAAACCGCAACCTTCCTTCAGCTCAGTGGACTCCAGAAGCTCGCGAAGCAAAATACTTCCCGGGAACATCTCCCTTATCAGAACCAGAAAATAAATTCTTAGTAGAACTCTTCGAAAAATACCCACCAAGATTTATCTTAAGCTTCCATTCTTGGTACCCGGTTATTAACTACAACGGAAAGTGCAAAGAGATTGCGGACTTCCTAGCAAGCTATAACAAGTATCCTATCGAAGCAGATTTTTTAACTCACCCAACTCCAGGCTCTCTTGGAGAATACGGTCCACAACACTACGGCGCTCCTGTATTAACTTTTGAATGTCCGGTCCTTGGTGAAGGCCATACACTTGAATCGATCTGGAAAGACAATGAAGAAGCTTTCAAGAAGCTATTTACAACGAAGACGATCGAGACTTTTCAATCATAATTAAACTATCTGGTGTTTCTCGTTAACCTGCATTAGCGAGAAACACAATTCCTAAGAACTTGAACACCTTCAGCAATCACTCCTCTCGTTGTGAGAGATGGTGCAATCATTCGAAATATCTTTTTTATATCCTTGAAGCTTAATGAACAAAACTGAGCTTCGCTGTAACATCTATCATGCCCTTTGATGGCCGCTCTCTTGATCTCTTTGCAGCTCTTACTCTCGACATCCATCGCCTCAATTTCTTTTTGCAAACAAACGGCAGTCGTTTCCAACCATTCTTTTCCCCTTGGGGACACTTCAAACGCCAGACGTTTTAAACTGTCACTGCAGTACTGATAAGCAAAATTTAAAAAATAACCTTTCGCCCCACAGTGATTCTTTTTTTCCTGACATAGATAATAATCACAAGAACCAATCAGCTCGGCGCAATTATCGGTGATCTCTTTTGCTTCAATATACTCATGATAAAGATTAGTCGTTTCTTCAACTCCGAATTTTCTAATTAATTTTTTATGGGTCTTTATTTGAAAAGGTTCAAAGATATCTACAACATCACTCGCGACAGCAAGCTGAATCCCTAAAAGCAGAAAAAGGATGATGAGGAATGCGTTTTTCATAACAACCGCATAGTACATTCTTATAGGGCAGCTATGACTTTATCAGGTAAATTTTTCACATTCATGCATAAAAAAGGCCCTCAAAAGAGGGCCTTCTATGTGAAAATGAACTTTAAATGAGAATTAAGAAGCTTTTGTGAACTTAATAACTTCAACAGGACAAGCTTCAGCAGACTCTTGAATTTTTAATCCATCATTCAGAGGCGCCCCTGGACGGATAATACAAGTTGAATCTGTTACTTCAAAAACTTCAGGGAAGATCGCTTCACAAGCGTCACATACGATACACCCTGGCTCAATCCAAACTTTTGAAACTGAAAAGTTTTCAACAGCAGGACCAGCAGCTCCACCACCAGCAACAGCAGCTCCAGCAAATTCTCCAGCGAACATTGGATTCGTCGCCATCTTTAATTGCTTAGCAGTTTTTGGAAGAGGAGGAGAAATGAATGATCTATCGTTAAGTGTGTAAAGAGGTTTTTCTTTTACCACTGTAAACTTTGCAGCTAAATCATCAGCAGTTTCAGTTGCCGCTTCTCTCTTTGCTACGAAGTCTGCACCTTTGAATAATTGCTTATGAGTCACACCATCTTTTGAAGCAGTCACTTCAACTTCGATTGTTGCTTTATCTAATGCTGATGCAGTTAGAATTCTCTTTAACTGATCACCCATATCGATGTCGCGAACAAAGTCTGTGCTTGATCCATCGAACTCACGGTGAATATCAATTTCAGTTGGAGATCCAAATGGATTGAATAAATGGATACGAACTTTATCAAACGTTACAGGTTCAGCATCTTGATCCCACTTGAATGTGAAAGCAAAACCAGCATCACCTAGTGTTGTTTTAATAATTTCAATTTTTGGTTTTACGAATAAAAAGTTTAAGGCACCTGAAAGCAAACTAAGTGCTCCAATTCCTACTAATAATCCCAAACCAGCTAGAATCGCCAAAATCATGGCAATGTATGTTGTACTCACTAAGGCTCCCCAAATAACGAGTTAATTAATCAATTATTGATGATTTATTTTAACATATGATTCTGAAATGTTTAGGAAAAAGTGATAATTTTGAGAGACACGACATGCCAAAAGAATAAACTTCGTGGATCAAAATAAATAAAGCGCTAATCAAATAAAAAGTGCGATAGCTTCTTTGAGGTTAAACACGGCCTGAATCTCCCCATCTTTCACTCGAGCTAGGCCACAGAAATACCAATCAGTATTGTAAATCCACATAATATCCAATGTCGAAACATCTGCCTGATTCGGTTGCATAACTATTTCAAGTTCAGTGAGTGGATAACGATGACCTTGCAGGTACCTTGCGGCCTGCTCTGGAGTTAGCCTGACTTTATTTAAACATAAAACCTGATCAAGAGGTGTACCCCATTTTTCCAGGTCAAACTCTGTCCCTCTTTTAGGCCAGTCTTCCACCTTAATGGCCTTTTCTGAAGTGTTGTCGCCAATCGCTTCACGCTCTAAAACCTTAAGGGCTCCTAGGCCTCCTAAGAGCTCTGAGATCTCTTCAAAGAGTGTTCTTACATAGGTCCCGGAACTCACAGTGACGACGAATTCCAGTTCTGGATAATTAAAACGTAAAATTTTAAAATCTAAAATCTCTCTTTTAACTTTTTCTTTTTGGATCATCTTGCCTTGAACGGCCAGTTGATAAAGACGTTTTCCTTCAAACTTAGAAGCAGAAAAACTATGGGGGGACTGCCAGTACTCTCCCAAAAAATGCTTGCTCAGCTTCTCTTCTAAATCCGCTTGGGACATATTTTGAAACTCAACTTCAATATCTTTTTGGGCCACGACATTCGTCATGAAGTCCCCTGAATCGGTTTTTCCACCAAAAATTCCGACTGCGCGGTAGCGCTTAGGAAGCAGTTCATGGACGTATTCATTGAGCTTTTGTGCTCCCTGAACGCCAATGAGAAGAACTCCTTCAGCAAACGGATCAAGAGTTCCGAAGTGACCAATTTTCCCAAACTGATAACCTAGATTTTTTTTGAAATGAAAAACGACATCAAACGATGTCGGGCCAACTGGCTTGTAGACGTTAAAGACTAAGGGGATTTGTTTGTAATCTGTATTCACGTTGGAACTTAATTTTACTCTTCAGAATTGTCTGAAGCATTTTTATTTTTTTCAGCGTTAATAAGATCCATGATCTTTTTTTCTTCTTCAAACTGATTGTCATAAACAAACGTTAACGAAGGAACGTGACGAACCTCTAGAACTTTTGCAAGTTCAGATCTGATTCTTCCAGCGGCCGCTTCAATCGCAGTTTTTGCGTCTCCACGAGTTCCAGAATCGAACGTGTCCCACGATACAGTTGCATAACCGTAGTCCGGAGACAGTTCTACTTTTGTGATAGAAACTCTTGCAAGCCTTCCATCATTTGTACCAGCACGAAGCAGGCCGTTGATTTCATTCAACAGCCTTTCTTCATATTTAATTTTCTTAAAATTGTCTTTTTTTGCCATAACTACAGATTCGCTCTCGTCTCTTTAGACCCAGACTGGCTCATTCCAGCTGCATCATCAAGTGTTCTTTTCTTCTGTACCATTAAGTAAGCTTCAAAGATATCGTTTTGCTTGATGTCTGTGTATCCTTCAAGAGAAATACCACACTCATAACCGTTCTTAACTTCCTTAACATCATCTTTGAAACGCTTAAGTGAAGATAATTTCCCGTCATGCATGATCTTCCCGTTACGAAGTAAACGGATACCACAACCTTGAGCAATCTTTCCGTCAATAACGTAAGACCCGGCAATAACACCAGCTTTTGGAATATTGAAGACTTCGCGAACTTCTGCGCGACCAATAAACTCTTCCACGAACTCAGGGTCAAGAAGACCTTCAAGAGCAAGTTTCACGTCATTGATTAGCTCATAAATGATCGAGTAGTTCTTAATATCAACACCTTTATCTTCAGCTAATTTACGAGCTGAAGTAACTGGTCTCATATTGAATCCGATTAGGAATCCATTTGCCGTAGCTGCCATCTGAACATCTGAGTCCGTAATTGGACCAACACCACCAGCAACAACTTTAACTGCTACTTCTGAGTTTCCAAGAGTTTCTACAGCTGACTTAATCGCCTCGTATGAACCTTGAACATCTGATCTGATAATTAAGTTAAGAAGCTTCTGCTCCTCTCCTTCCTTCGCAGCATTCGAGAAGAAATCTTCCAGAGATACTTTTTTCTTTTCCGGAGCAGCTTGAAGAAGTTTTCTTTCATTCAATCTGTTTTCCGCAATTTTCTTAGCTTCTCTCTCAGACTTCACGATATTGATTCTATCGCCTGGTGCCGGAGCATCTTCAAGTCCTAGAATCTGAACTGGCGTCGAAGGTCCTGCTGATTGTAACTGAACACCTAGGTGGTCATTTAACGATCTAGCACGTCCGTACGTCTCACCAACGACCATGTAGTCGCCTTTATTTAATGTACCTGATTGAACTAGGATAGTTGCCATAGGCCCTCTTCCTTGCTCAATTTTAGATTCGATAACTACACCTTCAACTGGACCTTTAACGTCCGCGCGAAGATCTAAGATTTCCGCTTGAAGTAAGATAGCTTCAAGAAGTTCATCGATACCCATAGATTTTAAAGCAGACACGTGAACGTATTGAGTTGTTCCACCCCAGTCCTCTGGAAGTAAGTTGAACTCAGTTAATTCTTGTTTTACTTTATCTGGATTCACTCCAGGTTTATCCATTTTGTTAACAGCGATGATGATTGGAACACCAGCGTTCTCACAGAATCTAATCGACTCTTTCGTCTGAGGCATAACCCCATCGTCAGCAGCAACAACTAGAACAACAATATCAGTTGCGTGAGCTCCACGTTGTCTCATAGCTCCGAAGGCCGCGTGGCCAGGAGTATCTAAGAAAGTGATCGTCTTATCGCCTTCAACTTTTACCGAGTAAGCACCAATGTGCTGAGTGATCCCACCCGCTTCACCTGAAGCTACTTTGTCTTTTCTGATTGTATCTAGAAGTGTCGTCTTCCCATGGTCAACGTGACCCATGATCGCTACCACTGGTGGGCGAATTGGAAACTTAGCTTTTTGATCTTCAGATACTGCTGCTTTTCCAATGATCTTTTCTTCATTGAACGCTTTATCTTCAACACGGTAGTTAAATAGAGCACAGATATCAGCAGCTAGTTTTGGACCAACATAATCTGTTTCTTTAATTAAAAGGTTTAGTTTTAAACATTCATCAAGAAGGTCTTTAAACTTCACGCTTAACTTGTGAGCAAGATCCCCAAGGACAACACCTTTATGGATATGCACGACACGTTTAGAATCCTTAACTTCAGTTTTCTCGGTTTGCTGAGTTGGTCCCACGTAATCCTTTTTTCTTAAAATTTGAGTATAGATCGGACGCCCTGTACCGCTTAGAGCAGTATAAGACTTTAATTCTTCTTCAGCGCGAGACATCGTGATGGCCTGAGCTTTTGAAGCAATTGCTTTTTTCCCAGTCATCATTGAAGCAAGACCGCCCATGCGCTTCTTGTTTTCTTCTTCCTCGCCTCTTTTTCTTTCATCTTCCTGTTCAGCAGGTGTTCCAGTGAATTGCTTAGGTGCTGCTGCTTTTTGAGCTTCTGCTTTTGCGATGCGAGCTGCTTCTTCCTTCGCCTGGTTTTCTTTGAACATTGGATCTTTTGACGGCGTATACACAGGAGTAAATCTGTGTGGACGGTCAATATTTGAAAGTTTCTTTTCTTCTTTAATAGCTTCTTTATCAGCAGCTTTTCTCGTGATTACACCCGCCTCATTTGGCGTGTCTTTTTTCACAGGTGGCTTTGATACAACTCTTAATCCACCAGTAGAAGCTGGAGCAGATGCTACCACTTCTTCAGTAGATGCTACAGTTGGCTCAGTTACACTTTCGTCTTCTGCTGGTTCTGCAACAAAGTTTTCTTCTTCATCAGCTTCCACTTCTGGAGCTGCCTGAACTTGTGACTCTTCATGGTCATCAGAATCAGCATACATTGTATCTGATTCTTCACCTTCAGAAGTCTCGTCAGTTTTTCTACGAATAACTGTCACTTTCTTCTTAACAGTAGAAGCTTTTTTCGTCGTCTTCTTCTCTGCTTCTTCACCATCATCAGATGCAGCTGCTTTTCTTTCAACTGTCTTTTTCTCAGCAGTTTTAGCTGCAGCAGCAGGAGCTTTCTTACGAACAACTTTCTTTTTAGTCGCTGATTCGCTCGAGGCTTCCTCTTCTTTTTTTACTGAGGCCATATATGATGCGACATCAGCGTCTGAAAGTTCGGCCATGTGATTTCTCACGGCAAAGCCTTTTGCTTTCAACGACTCGACTAGGTCGAGAGGTCCGATATCTAATTCTTTTGCCAATTCAAAAATTTTTTTAGGCATTATTAACTCCGTTTACATACTTAACTTACTTCAATTTAAATGCTGCAAGCTCTTCTCTTAAACGTCTTTCCGCCTCAGAGAATTTATCTTTTTCATCCACTCCGCCTTCTTTATGTTTATCAAGAAGTCCTTTGTAAGCAGGAACTGCTGAAGCAGAAACTAATTCTTCTTCATCGTCAGCCAGGCTGATTGTTCCGTCTTCGATTGCTTTGTGAGTGTCTTTCAAGATTTGAGCAGCATCTGCTTCATTTCCACTTAGGATACCTGCTAGTGTCTCAGCATCCATTGCAGCTAAATCAGCAATAGACATGATTCCATTTTGAACCATCATTTGAGCGCGGGCATCTGAAACTGAAACAATTTGCATAAGGCTTTCAACGGCCTTTTTAATTTTTTCTTGAAGTTTAGTTTTAGAGATGATGTTGATTTTGTATCCAGTTAACATCGCAGCTAAACGAACGTTTTGTCCGCGTCTACCGATTGCAAGGGATAATTGATCTTCTTCAACAACGACGTCCATAGAGTAGTTAGCGTGGTCAACCTGGATGTTTGAAATTTCAGAAGGAGCAAGTGCTGCTCTTGCAAAAGTTTCAATATCAGAGTTCCAACGAACGATATCAATTTTTTCACCTTGAAGTTCGTTAACAACATTTTGAACGCGTGATCCTTTCATACCAACGCAAGCTCCAACTGGATCGATTTCGCGATCAGATGTGAACACCGCGATTTTCGCGCGTTGTCCTGGCTCTCTTGCTGCAGATTTGATTTCGATGTTTCCATCTAGGATTTCTGGAACTTCAACTTCGAATAATTTTACAAGGTACATTGGTGATGTACGAGATAGACGAATTTCCGGCCCTCTGTTAGTCATTACAACTTCAGATAAGTAAGCCTGGATTCTGTCACCAGTTTTGAAGTTTTCCCCTGGGATAATTTCTTTGCGAGATAAAATCGCATCAGACTTCCCAAGGTCAACAATAACATTTCCTCTTTCATAACGACGAGCGATCCCTGTTACCAGTTCTCCTTCTCTGTGCTTGAAATCAGAAAATAGAATTTCTCTTTCTGCGTCTCTTACTTTTTGGAAAATAATCTGACGAGCCGTTTGTACGTCAACACGTGTGAAGTTAGGGTTTTCGATACGAATCCCTAATTGGTCACCAATTTCAACTTCGCTATCAAGATTTCTAGCTTCATTGATAGTGATTTCGATGATTGGATCTTTAACTGAATCTACAACGTTTTTGTATTGGTAGATTTCAATTTCATCTTCAGCGTCATTATAACGAGTTTCGTATTCACCTTGAATACCGTATTTCTTTCTTGCAGTTACTAGGAATGCTTGCTCAATAGCACGCACAACAACGCGTTTATCAATCCCGCGGTCTTTTCCTAAAGTTTCGATCATTCTTCCTAATTCTGAAAAATTCATTTGAACCTTCCTCTCTTTTTAATGCTTGGTTATAGCTTTTTTATAATTATTTAATCAGCTTTATGGTTACTAATATCTGTTTCTAAGTTTGCTTTTTTAATCTGCTCGTAAGGAACGTCAACGATTGCGCCTTTAGCATCAACCACAACTCCCGTCTCACTTGCACTTACTAACTTCGCTTTCAATTTTAAATTATTGCGAAGAGCTTTCGGGAAATCCGGGTATTTCACTTCATCGATTTTTGTTACTAAATGAAGCAGAACTTCCTGACCGACAACATCCTGAAAGTGTTTTACAGTGGTAAGAATTCTATAAAGACCTGGCGAAGACACTTCCAATGTGAAGTTATCTGGGATCCAAGTTTCAGTTTCCATATAAGGAGTAAACCCACGGTCTACTTTTACACAATCTTCAAGAACCGCAGTTTTAGTCTCCGGATTAACAACGTAGACAACTAAATTTCCAGATGAAGCATTCCATTCCATCTCATAAAGTTCTAAATTGTTTTCACTTAAAATTTTTGAAGTCAGATCAAAAAATTTTAATTCCATTCCCTGACGTGGGCCCTTAAGAACCATATTTTTGTCATCCCATATAAAAAAAAGGGCAGATTAAAAAATCCACCCTTACTACTTTGTACTTTAATACTCGATTTCGGAGGTAATAATTCAGAGGCGAGGCGTTCAAGAAGAACTTGAAGAAAAAGGCCAACAAAAATCATTACCTGATGACTATAGCAAATTTTCTATCAAATGCAAACATTTAGGTCCTATGTATTGAGACTCATGATGATTGCTGTGCCGCCATTGCTATAAAATTGCTTCTTTTTGTGAATGACTTTGAATCCCACACTCTCATAGAGATTGCGGGCCACCGAATTCTCTTCTTCTACTTCCAGAAAAAATTGAGTTATGCCGCGCTCATTCAAAACTCTAATGGCTTCATTTAATAAATTTTTTCCGATTTTTAAACCGCGTTTTTCTGGATTGACTAAGATTTTAAGTAAATGAGCAAAGGAATCTACGACATTCAACTCAAAAAGAATAAACCCAGGAATTAACCCATCGCATTCGTCAATTAAAATGAATCGCTCACTACCTTCTTCGAAGACTTTTTCCCAAGACGCAGCACCCCATGGTGTTGGAAAATACTTCTGATCCAGACTTTTAAGCTGAAACAAAACATCCGCTTCAAGAGCGGATGTTTTATCTATAATAATGTATTTTTGAGTCATTTTTTCTTAAACAGGAGAGCTTAAATCAACGTTTCCGATTGAGCGCTCAGAGTTTGTTTTTACTTCCATATGGAAGCGGATTTTTGCCAGAGGGTTAAATGTATAACCATCTTTTCCACGGATAATGTACTTACGTTTTGAATCAGCATCTGTTGGCTCAATTAGTTTTCTTAAACGAGACACAGAAGTGTAGATAAGTTTGTCGTGGATTAATGGGTTGTACTCATCTTTCCAGATCATCTTAGCAAGTTGCTCTTTATCGAAGTACGTTCCAGGATTTTTAGATAATAAGAAAAGGATTTCAAGCAGAACGAATCTGTGTTTGAAATCGATTGTTCCCAATGATCTTTCAACAATTTTTCTGTTCGTACGGTCTAAGTATAGATCCACTGTTGAATCGTTAACATCATCAATTTCTGCTTCGATTAAATGATTTAATCTTCTGAAAATTGTCGTGTCGATCGACTCTTGAGCAAGGTGGAACATGCTTAGAGCTTCATCAAAATTTCCGGCCTTTTTAAGTGCCGTTGCTTTTCCAAAAAGGATGTAACCGTATAGGTTCCAGCATTTTTTTGATTGTAGGTATTCATTGGCAAGTTTGTAGTAGTTAAGCGCTTTATCGTTTTCATTCATTTCGATGAAAATCTTCGCGTAGTACGTGTACATTGCACCTGAAAGGTAGAATTTTTTAATGATTTTTAAAAGGTCATTTAACTGATCCAGGTATCTTAAAGATAGTTCTAAATCTTTTCTGTAGAACGCATTTGTCGCTAGAGAAAGAAGGCATTTAGAAAGAAGTTCTGGCTCGTTTTCTTCGTTTGATTTTTTATAAGCTAACTCAAAATTTGTTTTAGCGTCTTCGAAATTACCGCTATAGTTTTTTACAACCCCAAGATTATAGAAGAATTCAGCTGTAAGAGTTGGAAGGGCGCGAGAAAGTGCGTCCATTAACTTTTCACTTTCACTAATATATTTTTGAGCTTTGGTGTCTTCAAGCTTTTCTGACGCTATACGGATAAGAAATCCATAGGTCTTAAGTACTGAAAACCCGTCGGCCACAGGATCTGCAAATGTAAGGGCCTTCACGAAAGATTCATCAGCACTTACGAGGTCGGCCTTATCATAATACACTTTTCCAAGCTGGTAATATGACCTTGCAACCGCGGTTTTTGTCACGACTTGATCAAGCTTTACATCGTCTTCTAGAAGACCAATATAAGGTGTGATTTCATTGGGGTTTGTACCAACTGAAAGACCTAAATCTTGACTCGTGACCATGGGGTTTTCTCCATAAAAATAAACTGATTTACCAGGCCCCTTTTAAAGAGGCCACAAGGTCATATCACGCGATTCTTACAGCGTCAAAAGCCCATTGTAAGATTTTTTTGAAAGTAAGATTCAAGTCGTTGATTTGTATAGCTGCGCCTGTTAATATACCACTGTAAAAAGTAATTAATTTTCTCATTTTTGGAGACGCCTAATGGCCAAATACGATCTAGACACTATCCGTCACTCTACAGCTCACTTAATGGCCCAAGCGGTAGACCGTATCTATAAATCTCACAATCCTCAATTTGGTATCGGCCCGGTCATCGATAACGGTTTCTATTATGATATCGACCTGGATGTAAAAATTGCAGACGAAGATTTAGAAAAAATCGAAAAAGTCATGCACGAAATTATCGATGAGAAACTGGCCATTAAAAGAATGGTGTTTACTCGCGATGAAGCCGTTGAATTCTGGAAGAAGAAAAACCAACCGTTAAAAGTTGAAGTGGTTTCAGGAATTCCTGCTGATCAAGAGATCTCTTTATATGAGCAAGGTGAATTCGTTGACCTTTGCCGTGGACCTCACGTTGAGAGCACAGGACATCTTCCAAAATTCTTCAAGTTACTTCACACTGCGGGAGCTTACTGGAAGGGAGATTCAAACAATAAAATGCTACAACGTATTTACGCTGTAAGCTTTAACACGAAAAAACAACTTGAAGACCATTTATCATTTTTAGAAGAAGCAAAAAAGCGCGACCATAGAAAGCTTGGAAAAGAACAAGAACTTTTCCACTTTGAGTCTGTGGCCCCTGCTTCACCATTCTTCATGCCAAAAGGAACAACTGTTTATAACGAACTGGTTGCTTTCATGAGAAGAATCTATGTGAAATACGGTTATGATGAAGTTATCACTCCGATGCTTCTGGACTCAGACCTATGGCATACATCTGGTCACTACGCTCACTACAAAGAGAACATGTATTTTTCTCAGGTAGATAAGCGCGAGTTCGCTCTTAAGCCAATGAACTGTCCATGCCACATGCTTATGTTTAAGCATTACAAATACTCTTACAGAGACCTTCCTATGAGATACGCTGACTTCGGTCGCCTTCATAGATACGAAAGTGCTGGAGCAGTTGCGGGATTAACTCGCGTTCGCTCATTCTGCCAGGATGATGCCCATATCTTTATTTCTCTTGAAGGAATTCAAGATGAAATCATCAAACTTATGGAAATGTTCTTTATTTGTTACGACCACTTTGGTTTTAAACAAATTAAAATTGGTTTATCAACTCGTCCGGAATCAAAAGCTGGTGACGATGCAACTTGGGATATAGCTGAAGCTGCTCTTCAAGGCGCTCTTGATAAAACAGGACACCCTTACCACATCAACGCTGGTGACGGTGCTTTCTACGGTCCAAAAATTGATATTCAAATTTCAGATGCAATCGGAAGATGGCATCAGCTTGGGACGATCCAGTTGGATTTCCAACTTCCAGATCGTTTTGACTTAAAATATACAAACGAAGAAGGAAAAGACGTTCGTCCGGTTGTTATCCACAGAGCTCTTCTTGGATCTCTTGAGAGATTCATCGGAGTTTACTTAGAGCACATCGCGGGGATCTTCCCTTTCTGGCTTTCTCCTGAACAAGCGACAATCGTTCCTGTTTCAACTGATAAACACCTTGAGTTCTGCCGCAATCTGGCCAAAGAATTGCGCGACCTGGGATTCAGAGTAAAAGTTGATGAAAGAAATGAAACAATGGGATACAAGACTCGCCAGATTCAGCAGTCTAAAGTTCCATTCATGATCGTTGTTGGAGATAGAGAGATGGAAAATCAGGCCGCAAGCATCCGTGCTTACGGAGAAGCTGCTTCGAAATCGCTGACGATCGTTGAACTAAAAGAATACTTTACGAAATTAAACCTTGAGAGAGTTCCAGAAAAACTGAGATAGTTTTTCTTTCGCTTTCAGACATTATAAATAACCTAAGGATAGGGTAAGCTATGAGCAAAAAGAATATTCTTCTACTATGTGGTGGAAGCGGAACTGAACATGAAGTGTCTGTGGTTTCTGCAAAGTTTTTAGAAAAAAACTTAAAAGAGATCGGGCTTTATAACGTCATCAAAGTTGAAATCGGAAAACCAAAAACAAACGATAAAACATTTCGCCTGGTAAATGCCGACGGTACTCTAGGCGAAGTTGTTGAAATCAACTCTCACCGCCAGCTTATTGGCAAAAGTACAAAAGAAGATCTTCATTACGTGGTTCCATGTATCCACGGTCCTCCGGGAGAAACAGGAGAGATCCAAACTTATTTAGAATTGATCTCACTTCCCTATTTCGGATGCGGACCTGAGGCCAGTTTAATTTGTTTTAACAAAGTGACGAGTAAACTGTGGTTCAACGCTCTTGATATTCCAAATACTCCATTTGAATTCTTAACAAGTATTGAAGAGGCCCCAAAGGCCCATAAACTTTTTGATACTCATGGGAAAGTTTTCGTTAAGGCCGCTTCTCAAGGCTCAAGTGTTGGCTGTTACCCAATCTCTAAAAAAGCAGACCTCGACACTGCTCTTAAAAATGCTTTTACATTCTCTGAATACGTTTTAGTTGAAAAAATGGTCACAGCTCGTGAACTTGAAATTTCAACTTATGAATTTGAAGGAAAAATAGAGGCCAGTGTTCCAGGTGAAATCAACTGTCCTTCTGCTTTTTACTCTTACGATGAAAAATATGACCCGAACTCTAAAACAACAACAGAAGTGGTTGCACCTAATCTCTCGACTGAAGTGGTAGAACTAATGCGTGGATACGCTATTAAGACGTTTAAAGCACTCAAGCTTCGTCACCAATCACGCATTGATTTTTTCTACACAGATAAAGGTGAGATCTATTTAAATGAGATCAACACTTTCCCTGGTGCAACACCAATTTCAATGTTCCCTAAGATGATGGAAAACAACGGACACTCGTACTTAAAATTTATCAGCGATATTGTACAAAAAAATATACTTTAAATAGAGGCCAGTATGAAATTACCAATTATCAACGCTCAGGACTCAGAATTTGGACATGATATTTTAAAGAAATACTATGCCGACAACATGATCCCTGCTGAGAAAAAAACTTATCTTACAAAACTGCGCCATTCAGTAGGCCCATACATGGGGATTGAATCGGTTGATGGTACAACTCACTACCTTTTAGATGCGGCTTCACAGATTGCGACACTAGGTCATGGATTTAACCCTTCAATCTTTTTTGGAGCTGCGGAATTTCTAGAAAGCTGGACAAACGACGCTACAACCAAAGAATTCAAAGATGCAAAAAATTCATACATCAATTTTTTCAACAGAAAGCTAGGTTGGAAAAAAACTTATATGACGATCACTCACTCTGGAGCTGAGGCCAATGAAACGGCCCTTGGTTACTGCTACCTGCAAAGAGTGAATCCTGAAGCTAATAAAGTTTTAGCTTTTGAAGGTTCATTCCACGGGCGCATGATGGTGACTCTGGCAGCGACTTGGAATAAAAGTAAACGCGAGCCATTTGAGTGGAAAAACTATCTTGCTGAGTACGTAAAATACCCAGAGCTTGATGACAGCCGCGTGAACGTGCGCATCCCAGAATTATGGAGAGAGACATGGAATGAGGCTTCTTTAAAGAACTTCATGATCCCTAGTATCTGGAACTCAGACCCGATGGTAAAAAAAGAAGTTGAAGTGCTACAAAAAGTACGCGAACAACTTTTATCTAAAAAGATTTTTGCGATTTTAATCGAGCCTATGCAATGTGAAGGTGGAGATTGTTATTCATCGGATCGATTCCATACTGCTTTACTACTCATGGCCAGAACTTTCAAAGTTCCAGTTATCCATGATGAAGTTCAAACCGGTTTTCACCTTGGACGTGAATTTTTCTGGCACAGACAATTCAACATGAAAGGACTCAATGGTGAGCAAATCAATCCTGACTACGTTGTGTGCGCGAAAAAAGCACAGGTCGGAATTGTTTTATCTCATAAAGAAACAAAGAAGATTTTTAAAGGCGAAGAATTTTCTGTCGCTTCTACCCTTCGTGGCTATGCACACGCCATCAGCCTTGATCAGTGTCAACCGCGCATTCTGGACCTGGAAAGGCATATCGTCCCACGAGTCACGGCCTTAATTAAAAAACACTCTGAATTCATCAGAAGACCAAGAGTTAATGGTCTGGCATTTGCCTTTGACGTTGTTGACCCAGCTATGATGAATAAATTTGTCGACCTGCGCTTTAAGCACGGTCTACTTTATTATCCGGCCGGAAGTCAGACACTAAGATTTAGAATGAGCACTGCTTTTGGACCAAAAGATTTAGACTTCTTATTTGATCGACTAGATGCCATTTGCAAAGAGCTATTTTTAGGTCAACAGTCAGCACTTCCTACTCACGTGGAAACTGATGCTCATCTTGCTGACGAACAATACGAATGGCACCAGCTATTGATTGAAACAAAACTTGCCAAAGCGATGGGACAAAAACTTGATATCAAGCACGTCTTTGATAAAGTGAACTCGCTTGTAAGTAAAAGTGTTGAAGCTGCACAAGTTGAATTGATCGAAATCAATGCTTCAAATTTTTTAAATTACCGTCAGGAAATCATCAACATGCAAAAAGCTGTTTATGAGCCTGCAAGACAAACGGACATTGAAAAATTCGAGCACACTGTTTTAGACAAAACATCACTTTGTTTAGGACTTCTAAACAAAAAGAAAAAGTTAATGGGGATTGCTTTTGCCGGCCCTCTTCACCTATACCCGCTTGAGCGTGGTGTACGTATGGACCCGCATTTTGACGACCATGACTGTCTTTATATGCTAGACGTAACTATTGACCCTCATTTACAAAAATCAGGGCTTGGTAAGGCGCTTAAGTACGCTATCTCGGCCATGGCCATCGTTAAAGGGATCAAGCGCATTCAGGGTAGAAACCGCGACCGGTTAGCGGGTGCAATGATCAACATCAACCTTTCACTGGGTTCAGTTGAACAAACTTATATCCGTGAAGATTATCCGGATTTTGAAGCTCACCGTGATGTCTTTTATTACACAACGAAAGCAGACTGGAAAAAACCAGCGATTCACTTAAGTCGTGCAATCAACATCCCTCTTTCAATCGGCAGTCTGGATAAAGCATATTTTGATTTTCAACTTCCTTACCTGGTCAACAAAGTTTGTCTTTCAAATTTTGTAAGTGAGCCATTCCTAAAAGGTGTTAAAGAATTCCTAAGTGTCCTTCCAGAAGATTTACGCCATGGTTATACGACATCAGGGCAGTCTGAATGTGTGGATAAAGTCGCTAAAGCTATTTGGGTAAAATCAGATCCGGCCATTAAAGAAAAGCACGTTAACAAAATGCTGACTTTCAAAGGTCACTATTTTGGTAATGGCTCGATGCTGGCGCGCTCTTTAAGTTTAGAAAACGATCCTTATTTTAAAGTAGCACGTTTACCAAACCCTACAGAGACTGACTTCAGAGACGTTTTAAAACTAGTTGAAAAAGAATTTGCGACGGCCGAATACCTGGCAGTATGGGTTGAGCCAGTTCTGCAAAAAACGATGGAAAAAATGCCATACGAATTCCTAAGAGGACTGCGTGAACTGGCAACAAAATACAACGTTGCTTTAATCTACAATGAAACAGCTTCTCAATTCTTTAGATTTTCAAGCAAGTATTTCATGGCCTCATGTTTTCATGAGATCACTCCTGATGCCGGGATGATTTACTTCTCTGGACAATCAGGGATTGCTTATACATCGACAAAGTATTTCCTTGAGCAACCTCTAATGATGATCAGCACATGGGATGGAGATGAATTCCATTTCCTAAGTTACTATCACGCGTTTAAAAATGTGATGGCCAACGTTGAAGAGTACCGTACAACAGCTAAGGCCTTCCACGATAAATTAGTTGATAAACTTTCTCGTTATGAAATTGATGTGATGAAAATCGACACTGGATTTGGGTACTTCAAAGGATCCATCCCCAATTCAATGAGCAAGATGTTTATCCAACACGACGGCGTCTACCTGGTATGTCCAAGTTTTGATGCCATGAAGGAGTATTTACAATCATGAGTACAAACTGCATGTTCCCCTACATTGTCTATCAACAAGGAAAATCCAACAAAGAATGGGGCCTTGCTCACGGTGAAGAATTCAGATCAGCGATTGCTGAGTTAACTGAAATCAGACGTCACCTGATGCTGGCAAAAAACCCACGACTGGAAAAAAGACTTGATGAATTAGCGATGGAGCAATTCAATCACTCGAAAAAATTTGCCCCTCATTTAACTGATGAGCTGGAAGGAATCGCTAAAGGCGCAGGCCTTACGATCCCCGACCTGGTCGTTTTAAATAACTACACTGACTTTAGGGATATCATTCTTCCAGAAGAAGGATGCTCAACTGTTCACATCCAGACTCCAGAAGAAGTTTTGGCCGGACAAACGTGGGATATGCACCGCTCTGCTAAAAACTACATGTGCCTTATTCATGTGCCGGCAAACGACCAGCACTCGTCACAGCTGGTTTTAAGCCTTGTGGGATGCTTGGGCCTTATGGGTGTCAGCACTGACAATACACTTATTGGTGTTAACAACATCAATACAACAAATGCAAAAACAGGTTTAATCTGGCCACTACTGGTTCGTAAAACTCTTGAGCAAAAAAACCTGATGACGATGCGATCGACACTCTTAAGTGCACCAGTCACATCGGGGCACAACTACATCATTTCAAGTCCAGAAGGTGGAGAACATTTAGAAATCACTCCAACTATTTCTGAAAAAGTTTCTGCTCTACAAATCGGCCAGGTGGGATCAATTTTCCACACGAACCATTGTGTAGGCGATGAAATTAAAAAGATCGAAGACAAGTCATCAATGAGTTCAACAACTCATAACCGCTGGGCGCTTCTGTCTAAAAAAACTCACTTTGTCACTGACCTGGAAGATTTCAAAAACCTTCTGACTGATCACGATGAATTCCCAAAATCAATTTGCTCGCATTTTGAAAATGGAGCTCAGGACCCGTCATTTACTTGTGCAGGTGGAGTGAGCGATTTAAAACGCGGTCACCACATCTTCTGGAGAGGATGCCCGGCCCACGATGAAGACTACCGCGAGTATGAATTCATGATCGATGGACACAACTTTAAAAAGGTTTAATATATGGATGAATATCCTTTTTTCTTTACCTGGGTAAAACAGAAAAATCCTCTGAGATTTAGTATTGCCTCTGTTGATGGTGTAAAAATCATTACTGAAACTGGGCATGAACTTATCGATATGTCTTCAATCAGTTACCAAGCAAGTTTTGGGCATAACCATCCAACTATCATCCGTCATATAAAAGAGCAGCTTGATACTGTTCCGATGAGTGCACCCCGAGGGATTTTTCCTGGAAAAATCGATGCGACTCAAGAGCTGTTAAAGTATATGGATAAAAAAGATGGAAAAATATTCTATGCTACCGGCGGTGCAGAAGCTGTAGAAAACGCACTTAAGATTGCGAGGGACATTTCCAAAAAGAAACTAATCCTTGCCCGAGAAATTTCCTACCATGGGGCCACACTAGGTGCACTCAGCGCAACAGGCGACTGGAGAAATAAGGCACACTTTATTCCAAGTAGAGATTGGGTTGTTCGTATCCCAGAACCATCTGAACCTGATGCCATTGCAAAAACACGCCAACTTATTCTCGACCATGGAAAGGATAACTTTGCGGCCTTTATCATTGAAACTATCACTGGTGGAAACGGTGTCTATGCTGGAACACAGGAGTGGTGGGATGGCATTAGCGAGCTATGCAAAGAATTTGGAATACTATTAATCATGGATGAAGTTATCTGCGGTTTTGGCCGCACAGGCGTCTCCTTTGGTTATATGAATTATAACGTGAAACCTGATATCATCACTCTTGCCAAAGGAATTACCGGCGGAATGATCCCCTTTGGAGCTGTTTGGGTTAGTCACAATATTGCCGATTACTATATGAGTAATGTCCTGGCCTGTGGACTAACCAATTATGCTCACCCTCTTGGGATGGCCGCGATGTCTGGAGTTTTAGAAATTGCTCAGGACTTTGAATTTCAAAAACACCTTCAATACATTTGTACTGTATTTAAAAGGGAGCTTGAAAAATTAAAAGAGTTACCTGAAGTGGCAGAAGTCCGCTTTCAGGGAATGCTGGCCGCTGTCGATTTAAATGTTGATATTCAGTGGAAAACATTTTTTGATAAAGGTATCCATCTGGCCACTCAGAATAAAAGAATTGTCCTCGCTCCTCCACTTATTATAACTGAAGCGGAACTCATTGAAGGAATGAACCGTTTTAAATTGGCCCTTAAGGAATTAGACCAATGAAAAATAACTCTCCAAAAGTTTTTAAAGATGCAGCTTCTGCACTAAGTGATATCCAATCCGGCATGACTCTTATGAGTGGTGGTTTCGGTCTTTGTGGAATCGCTGAAAACTGCATTGATGCTCTAACGACTATTGATGTAAAAGACCTGACAGTCATTTCAAATAATATTGGAAACTCTGGACGTGGTTTAGTAAAAATTCTCGTTCAAGATAAAATTAAAAAAGCATTCTGTTCATACGTAGGTGGGAACCCTGACCTTGAAAAAAGAATGCTGGCAAAACAAATCGAAGTTGAACTAGTCCCTCAGGGAACATTCTCAGAGCGCATCCGTGCTGCCGGAATGGGAATCCGTGCTTTTTACACTCCGACTGGCTACGGCACACTGATCGCTGAAGGAAAAGAAGTTAAGATGTTTGACCGCCCTTGTATTCTTGAGACGGCACTGCACGCTGACTTCGCCATTATCAAAGCTCAAAAAGGTGATACTTTCGGAAACCTTTGGTTTAAAGAAACTGCGAGAAACTTCTCTCCTCTTATGGCCATGGCCGCAAAGATTACGGTTGTTGAAGTAGAAGAACTAGTTGAAGTGGGACAAATCCCGCCGGAAGACGTTCACCTACCAGGAATTTTCGTACAACGAATTTTCCAGGGAAGTAACTATAAAAATGATATTGAATTTCTTGTAACGGACGAGGTTTAAGATGGCATGGACAAATATTGAGATGGCAGATGAAGTTATTAAATTCTTCACTCCTCACAGCTCTGTTAACCTGGGAATAGGAATGCCGACAGTGATCGCAGAGAGAATGCCTTCTGAATTAAATATTATGATCCATTCTGAAAATGGAGTGCTGGGTGTAAGCGGACGTCCTAAAAAAGACTCTGTCTCACCCACTCTTATCAATGCCGGTAAAGAAACAGTTTCAATCGGAGCTGGAGCAAGCTTCTTTGACAGCTCTCTAAGCTTTGGAATGATCCGTGGTGGACACATTGATTTCTGTGTTCTTGGTGGAATGGAAGTCGATGCAGAAAGAAGCCTTGCCAACTGGATGATCCCGGGAAAAAAAGTCACAGGTATGGGTGGCGCGATGGACCTGGTTAACGGATCAAAACAAGTTATCATCATGATGAATCACTTCAGCAAAGATGGAGTCGCGAAACTTCTTCCTAAATGCATTCTTCCACTTACAGGAAAAGAAGTGGTCGACATCGTTGTCACTGAAATGGGTGTCTTTAAACCTACTGGGACAAAGTTTAAAGTATTAAAGCTAGCTAATGGCGTGACTCTGGAAGACTTAAAAATTGAATCTTCAATTCTTTCTTAGTTTTCATTGGTAATTTTTTTAAAAAATTAATTTTTGATGAATGATTTTTTGAGTTTTCGATTTTAGGCAAAAAAAAGGGGCCCCCTGCAAAGGCCCCATTTTTTTTTGGCATCCTGCCACTAGTAAGAAGACATCCTATCCTCTACACTTATGATTATAACTGGATTTTAAAAATTTGTAGAAAAATATTTCGTGGGTAAAGTTTTCCACAAATCTTTATTGAGTTAATATAGGTAATCGGCATTAGAAACTTTATGGTGCCTCAAACACTTAGCTGGAAACACGTATGATCTATCGTCTTTTTTCTTTGTTTAAATCGCTTATAAAAGCTGAAAAAGACTATAAAATGCAAACCTTTACCTTCTTTATTCCTTCTCCTCCTGCAAGGTCTACAGGGTATAGAGAAAAGCACTTTGATAAGCTTTTTTACGAATTCATCAACCGCGGCTACAAGATTATAAATTTCACGACTCAGGCATCTTCTGCCGGAGAAAAACACTCAGGAATGTGGGTTCTCTGCCTGGTTCAGGCCACGAATGCGGAAGCCGAGAAATTAAATTTAGATGATATCTTCATGGATCAGTTAAAAGGAAAGAACGAGATTAAAGCAGAAGTCGAAGGCCTCTACTATATCGACGACAGGGCCAATGAACTATGAAATTTTTTTCACTGCTTCTTCTAATACCTTCTCTCTCAAGCTGTTCATACTTCACACACAAATTTGAATCACTGACTCACAAGACAAGAGAAAAACCCACGACCATTTCTAATAAGAAAAACTACTGTCCAGTAAATAGTAAGCTTCAGTACGTAAGCGAAGACGAATACTCTTTAAAATTTTACAAGAGTCTTCATCCTGGTTTATTTGAAAACAAAAATCTCTCATTTATCGAAAAATCAATTATGTTCTCTTTGCTTGAAATGAGCAGACGCCCGGACGAAGCTTCGCCTTACTCAAGGCTTCAAGTCTATTTAAAACAAAATGGAAAAACTTATTACTACGACTTCAGGCCAAAGAGTCTTGAAGATGACACGAAAATGCCTTTCCTTAAAGGACTGGATTATCTAACTCAAAAATTTCTACCTCAAAGATCTCTTTTATCAATCGCCACTCAACTCGACACTATCGTCCCTCAGGGAATTGGCGTAAGTCTTGAGTTTGAAAACTTTTTAAAAGAAAACCGCAAAGACCTGATAAAAAATGATGAACTGACTAATCGTTTTTTTAAAGGTGATGAAATCATCACCAGATTCGAAACATTTAATCGTATCAGTTACAAAGGCGTTGTTGAGCAATACCTGAATGGTTTTTCTAAAAATGCAGACTATGAGTTTGAAAAAAACGGCCTTACGGCCAATACATCTGGCAAAACCAATTATGAGACAAACTGCAACTACGATCTTTCAAAGGAGATAAGTCTGCGCGATGAAATCATGAGCGCTGATCAAAAAAAATCTCACTACATTGCTCTAAGTGAAGGTGAAAATTTTTTCCTGGCCGTAAGTTCAACAACACTATTTAGGCCTTTTAAAACCACGCCTAAAATGGGCTATTTTATGAAGTCCCGCCCGACGGCCTTCCCTTTGCCTATTTGTGAGTTTAAAGGAAAGAATCAAGAAATTGTTTTATTTTCCAGCGAAGGAAGAAATCCGGTTCAGCATTTGCAACACTTGGAGGCTTACGAAATTGACCAGGTCGATTCTGCTTTCACTCTCAATGAACTCTTAGGATTTTCACGCCATTTATTTTTATCAAACCCGGATAGAATTCTTTATGAATCAAAACGCGGAAGAAAGGCCCAATTAGATTTCTTTTTAGAAATGAATTTTCCTATCTATCACGTCGACAATTTGGGGAATATTTTTGGACATGCCCGATTTATGGGTGATAAACAAAAAGAATCTGTTCTTTACAGCGATGATCGCAGTACAGCACGACTGTGGTGCAAAGAATGAAAAGCTTAGTCATTTATGGCAGAGCATCTCAAAAAGAAATAAAAACAATTGTCATCACTCAAAGCGATTTACAGCTCAATCTGATGGAGCTCCTGCTTGCCAATGGCATCCCCGTGGCCAGCAGCTGCAATGGTGATGGCGTCTGCTTAAAATGCATCCTGACTGTCAATGGAGAGAAGATCTTGTCATGCCAATGTGATGTCGCAGATATCTTGAAAGATCACGACTCAGTCACCGTCCTATTCTCTTATTTGTAGACAATAACGCCTTCCTCATTTAGCATTACAAAAAACCTTCTAACTCGGGCATTACATGCGTTACTTATCTATTGATATTGAAGCAACAGGACTAAACGAAAACGATTACATGATCGAATTTGGGATGATCCCTTTTTGTACAGAAACAAAAAGAGTTGAAGACTCTCTGGCACGAAACTTCTTTATCAAATGCCCTTCTTTTGAAGAACTAAAACCACGCCTGGATAAATGGGTTATCGATCACAACGAAATGTTAATCCACAAGGCCCACGTAACTGGTTTACACATGGACAGCTTTAGAGATGAACTTGAGACCTACCTGATCTCAAAAGAAGTTAAGAACTACTTTAAAAATGAAAAAAACGAAAAGATTATCCTTTTTGGAAAATCAATGAGTGCTATCGATCTTCCTTTCTTAAACCGCGACCTGTCGTGGGAATTTATGAGGAAGCATTTTCACCATAGAAACCTGGATCTTTCCTCAACTGCCAATACATTAATTGACTTGAAATTCATTCCACCTGAGTGTTCTTCTGGATCGAAATTAATGAGCTTTTTGGGAATGGGAGAAGTGAAGCATACGGCGCTTGAAGATGCGAAAAATACGGCGCTTATGTATATTAAACTTTTAGAAATGTTAGAGAAAAAATCTTAGTCATATTGAGAAATAAAAAATGCAGCTTAGGCTGCATTTTTTTTAACTATTTTTTAGAATTCAAAGTTTGTTTTAGTTAGCTGCAAGGAAATCCGTAGGATCAATGGCCTGACCATTCTTTCTCACTTCGAAGTGCAAGTGCGGGCCATATGTTCTTCCCGTCATCCCGATCTGAGCGATAACTTGCCCACGATAAACGCGTTGTCCTCGTGTTGTGAAGTTAACCTTGGCGTGAGCATAAACTGAAAAATATCCATTCTTGTGAGCGATAACAGTAATATTTCCATATCCACCAATCTCGTCACCTTGATAAACGACAACTCCATCAGCAGCAGCGACAATGTGTGCACCAACACGTCCGCCGATATCAATACCTTCATGCTTTCTTCCCCAACGCTCCTTAAAACCTGAGGTCATGCGATTGCTTGATGGTACCGGCCATAAAAACTCACCACTCTTTAAAAGGTGATTAGGATCAAATGGTCTTACGTCATTATCCATGTCCATCACTCCACGCTTTAATGGAATGAAGACCCATTCACCACTTTTAATGGGCTTACTAGGATTAGCTGCTTGGATTTTTTCTTTTGGTACATTGAATTCTTTTGCGAGAGTATCAACTGTGTCGGTGGATTTAACCATGACATAGTGACCGCTTTGAACGGTAGCACAAGCAACAGAGAATATTAATGATAAAAATAGTAGAGCGTTTTTTGTAATGGTCATTATGCCAACATCTTCCTTGAATGTTTCAGACCTTTTTAGTCAATTAAGACTTCCGAGGTAAAACATCTTCTAGAAAACCTTTTACGGTTTCCATCATTTCCATCTGTGATCGTCCGTAATCACAGAGCTTAACTGGAGCGATTGAGATCATTTTTTCTTCTATTGCCTGGCAATCTGAATCACAAAAGTCTTCATAACCTTTATAGATCCCGCCAATCCAATAATACTTACGTCCTCTGAAATCGATTCGTTCTTCGATGTCTTCGGAGTACTTGCGTAGTCCAGTTTTAGTAACTCGCGTCCCTAAAATCTCCGCTTCTTTGCACCAAGGAACATTGATGTTCAGCAAGGACATTTGCGGTATCACTTTCGATATATTTGATTGTACAAGAGTTTTGATAAAATTTGAAGCACTATAATAGTAAAGATCCTTATTTTCGTGATTTCTAAAATCCATGCACGAACTAACAGCGATGGACGGGATTCCATGAAATGCCGCCTCTCTTGCCGCCGCCACCGTTCCAGAATAGTAAACATCCTGTCCGAGATTCGCTCCACGATTAATACCCGAAATTACCATATCAATTTTCTGACCATAATATTTCGATTGAGGGTTCTTAAACAAATGTCCGATGGCCATTAAAGAGCAGTCTGCGGGGTACCCATTGCATCCATAAATGTTCTCGGAGATTTCCTGAAGCCTTAATGTTGTGTCTAAAGTCAGAGTATGCCCAGTTGTGGATCTTTCGGTCAAAGGGGCCACGACGATAATATTGGCAACTTCTGAAAGTGCCTCTCTAAGAATATTAATTCCCGGAGCATGGACGCCATCATCATTGGTAAGAACGATGTTCATCATTATTTTTGTACCTGAAATATTATTTAAAAGTTATCCGTTAAATTTCTATTTTTCTCTATAAGCTCCATCTCTGCTGTAAGTTTTTTTAAATCGACATTGCGATAACAAACTTCAATTTTGTCATTGATAGAAAAACTCATCAGATCGATATCAAAGTAATCAAACAGTGATGGAAACACATTATCGTTCCAGTCAATTCTCAAAACAATTTGCTTATCTTCAGTAAAATGCTTTTTGAAATGAGTATAAAAATTAGCAATGAAATTATTTAAAATTCCACGACGGTGTAGGTCTTCAAAAAAAGAAAAATTGAAAATGAGTCCGCAAAAATTTGAACTTTCACATGCTGTCAGAGTCACTTCAGGACAATAATTTAAAAAGTACTTCACTCCAATTTCATTGGATTTTTCCGTCCCTTCATCACAATCGATATAAATATTATCTTTTTCTATTCCGGCCTTTTGTAAATCCAGTATCACTTTTTGAATCATTGGATCATTAATTCTTGCAAAGTGCAGATGAATTCTATCCTTAGGTTCTAATAAAGGAATAAGTTCATTTAAGAACACATGCTCTTGAATGAAATTGAAACTCTTCGGTGAAAAATTGAAACCAAAATCTCTAATTCCTTTGGATTTCAAAAGTGTAAGAGTTCTTTGATCGTAAATGCCTTCTATTTTTAAATTCTGGGCCATAAGTTATCATAACTCAAAAGCCAGTTACGATTTTACAGCGGCCATATCTTGCCTAGCTTGGATGGATGAAATCCAGTAACTCTCGAAAATATAATGAATTAGAATCAGTGCCCACAGATTCTGGATGAAATTGATATGATATCCCGCGCTCAAATCTTCTGATGTTAACTTCAACTCCATCTTCATATACTGCTAAAGAATTGTAGCGTTGTACGGCCCGCTCATGGCCGTCAAATTCAATAAAAATGGTCTGCCCGTGAATCTGCTCCTGTGCCTTTGAGACTATTTTTTTATCGATAAGGCCTAACATCTGATGACCAAGGCAAATCCCCATGACATAAAAGTTTTGAAGCTTTCTAAATTTTTCAATCTCTGCAAAATATTTTTCATGCTCATTTGGATGACCAGGCCCTGGCCCTAAAATTAGAGCATGTCTGTCTTTAGAATTTAAAAATTTTTCTAAATGAATCCTAAAAAAATCATGATGAGAAATCACAACAACACTTTTTTCATAAGGAAAAAGCACACTCGCTATATTGTATGTAAAACTATCTTCAAAATCTATGATGATGATTTTATCTAACATTGATAGAGGTGAAGTTGTCGGCGTTATAGTTGATATAAAGAAGCAGACCAAACTTTTTATCGATGAGATCTCGCGTATAATTAAATTCAATTTTCCAGCAATCATTAACTGGAGCATACAATACAGAGTATGAACTTTGATTTATAAGCTTACTTTCAATATTGTAATCAAGACTGTTTTTAAGTGTGATCAAATCGTTAATGTTTAAAGTGAAATCGTAACCAACTAGTTTTGTAACCGGTGTATTCGAAGAGTTAAACGAATTATAAGTAAAATCCGAGGCAATGCTAAAACGATCAAAGCTAAGTGTCGCAGAAGAAGTTAATTTGTGCTCACCTGACTTATGGAAATAAAACTCTTGAATCGCAAAAGTTAACCTGTCGAGCGTAATCCCCGTGTTGATATAAAGTCTGGTTAACCTGTCCCCCATCTTCTCTGAGTCAACTGTCAGGTCAACCCCTTGTGAGACATCAAAATAAGTAATATTGCTGTAAGTGAAATTGTCTTTTAGGTAACGGTTGTCTTTATAAGGGTCAAATTTATTAGACGTTTTTCTAATAATATTGTTGTTCCATTGGAACTCAATCGTATTACTAATTGGCAGTGAATCCTGTGCCGTTGCTTGATTGGAAATATGCTCACGGTCTCTTAAAGCATCAAGATAGTCGAACTGCCCGTCATCTGCTTGAATCTGGTTACGGAATTTTGTATTTCCTTTATACTCCTGTTCACCCAAGAAATAATGCTTTACCTTGAATTCCTGCGAGTGCCTATAGCTATTATTAAAAACCAGGGTCGTCTGCTCGTCATTGTTAGTACGAATTTTCGGCAAAGTCCCAATTGTTGTAGGTGCAACAGGTGTTGTGCTTCCAATATCCAGAATTCTCGCATTCTTTTTATTTGTGTTTACTGCAGAATCAATCGCCAGTGGTTTTTCCTCGACATATGAAAGCCCATAAATTTTCTCTAACTCAACCTTGGCCTCTGTTTCATAAATTAGACCTTTCTTGGAAAAGCTTTTTTGTGACTCAGTTGGAAGATTATATGATTGATAATCTAATTTTAACTGGTGAGAGAAAAACACCGGCCCCAGGTTTCCTAACTGCCAATCAAGATAAGGAGCAAAATTAGTCCTACGAGCATTTCGAATCGGGCCTGCGGCATCGATTTTATTTTGCTTAAAAACGGTAAAATCAGTATGCATTCCCACCGAAATATTTTTTAAAAAAGCATAGTCAGTGTGAACAAGATTGTACGGGATAGAATTCAATGAAATTTTAGGCAGAATCTGAACATACTGATCATCAAACTGATTCGGATCGCTAATCAACATGTTTTGATTAAAATAGCTCTCTACTCCAAGTGAGAAAAGTGAAGATCTTCCTTCAAAGAATCCTCCTCCACCGATTTCTGTTCCACGGACTCTGTCTTTGGCAAAAAAGTCTAAATCCCTGAGAGTGTCTAAGTCAGATGTATTGTTAAAATACATATGACTGTTAAAAAATCTTTTCCCAACATAATGAGCTTCCAAATCAGAGAACTGTCTGTAAGTCTTTTTCCCACTTAATGTTTTATCTACTTTATTAGGCTCATAGATGCGGTCATTTAACTGCAGAGAGTTCAACTCAAGCCAGGTTTTTTCCTTTATGTTCTGCCTGTATTGAAAATCTCCCCCGAGACCACGATCACCGAAAGTCGAAGGAGTTAAGGTCATGTCCTTGTGATCATCAATCACCCAGAAGAAAGGCTGCTGATACCTAAACCCTTCCGAAGAACTAAAACCTAAATTAGGAAATAAAAATCCGGTCTCTCTCTTTTGCTTAATTGGAAAAATGAGATAAGGAAAATACATGGCCGTCACACCATTTACTTTAATGAAGGCGTGCTTCAAACGTACATACTGCCCGATTTCGATAGTAATTTTCTTAGCGAATACACTCCAAGACTCAGGACAATCCTTACAGGTCGTGTACTCTGCTTCTTCGGCAATGATAATTTCCGGAGACGTCTGGATAATTCTTTTTCCAGTGACAATGAAGTTATCAGAAAGCACGCGGGCATTATTGAGATCAATGGCCTTGGTCAGGAAGTTATAATTTAACTTCGCTCCATACAGAGTCATTCCGGGAGCAATATAGCGAACATTCCCTAAAACTTCCGTCTCACCTGTCGTGAAATTGATTCGTGCTTTTTCACCATAAATAGAATTCTTCAAATGTGTGATAACCACATTACCTACGGCCTCGAATTCATTTTCACTCGCTTTTCTAAAGGCCTTATCAGAAAGAACATTGATTTTTTGACCAAGGTCAAACTCAAATGATTCACGGGCCAGCAATGTTTGTGATAAAAATAAAAAACTAAGCGCGAATAAAGCGCTGAACTTCACCGATGAAGTAATATGATCCGCAAACCAGAATGGTATTTGCTTTAGTATTTTTAAGTTCTGATTTCCAGTCGAAAACAAAATTTAACATTCCTTTGTTAACTTTCAAACTCGCAAGCTCAATAGACTCTACGTCTAAGGCCTTAGGATGATCAAAACTTGTAAGTGTGAGAGAGGCCTTATCCTGGAAAAAATCCACAAGTGACTTGAGCATAACTTCAACTTCACCAATAGGTCTGACCGAAAAACTCACTAACAAACTCTCCGGAAAAATTAAATCACTTGATTCAACTACATCCTGGTAGCTTTGCAACATCCTGCGAACGCCATCAATATTATGGGCACCTATAAAGATAAGGGACTTTCCTTCAAAAGTCATTATCTCTCTACGACCTTTATAGAGGGGGAGACTATTAATTCCTTCTGAAAAAGTAAGAAGCGACGTAGGCTCCAGATACCTAAAAACTTCCCACGCCATCATTTGATTCGATTCAAAATAATGCGTGCTTCCTTTTATTGGTCTCCATAAGACTTCATTTTCTAAAGTGTATTTTTTTGTCTGAGCATTTAAATACTCCAGCTCAAAATTGGTAAAAAGTGGGGCCTTTTTTCTGGAAACAGCTATCTTTTCGCCCAGAATCTGGTCATAACGAGTCCCTAAAATACTTTGGTGGTCTCTAGAGATAGAAGTAATACAAGCGCAGTCTGCATTAAAATGGTTAACAGCATCAAGTCTTCCACCCAAACCAACCTCCAACAGGAGATAATCTTGTTGCCCACGGCCTTTAGCAATGACCAAAAAAACCAAAAAAAGAAATTCATAAAAAGAAACTTTCACGCCGTGGAGTTCTTCTTTCAAAATCCTCTCACTCTCCTTCATCCCGTACTTCAATTCCTCATAAGTGGCCTCGCAAGCAACGCCATTTTCTGAAAACAGAAATCTTTCACGAATACTAAGAATATGCGGAGAAGTCCAAAGACCAAGTGAGCGCTTAGATAGTGTTAAAAATGAAGCAATAGTATGAGCTGTCTGCCCTTTTCCATTAGTCCCTGCAACAATAACAATTTTAGTGCCGGCCTTTTTAAAATATTCAATGAATGGCCTATAAACAGGATCTGTTCTCTCAAGTCCTGGAGTAAAAACTTCGAACCCAAAATTTTGGGTTAAGTAGTCCATAATCTCCGCTTCCTGAATTTGGTCAAATTCCTGATTTATCATCATATCTTCCTTTAAGAACCCTATTTGGCCATTTTTTTTGGCACTTGAAAACCCTATTTTTTACCTTAAGTTGAGTTTAACCCTCAAGATTTATTATGCAGTAACCGATTAGTCATAGGTGTTGGCCAATTTGGGCACAATATAAGAGTGAAAATGAAGAAAATCTTTAATTATTTACAGCTTATAATCTTGGGAGTTTCTCTCCTGATGGACACTGCTTTGGCCGCTAAAAATGCGTGCTACTCGGAAGCAGAATTAAAAGATTTTAAAACTCTTTATATCCAACTTCAAAACCAATTGAACTATGAAGGTCAAGACGCTTACCTTGATAAGAACATGCAAGTTCAATTAAAACCTCACGCTAAAGGTGCTGCTTATCCTGGAAAAGAATTTGAAGTTGCCCTATTTGGTGAGTATCAAAACTCATTAAGAAAAATTGGAAAGCTTTATCAAGATGCCAAGTTTGAAGGCAACGAGAATTTTAAATCAAATGAGTTACTTGTTAACTTCATGAAGTCTATAGATGATAAATCTTCTAACTCTGAAGATTTTATCAATAAAACAAAAGTTAAAGATGTTATCGACGCTCTAGCTGAGGCCAGTAAGAAAAAATACGCAAACACTTCAGATAAAAAATTTGTTCTAACTAATGGTGACAAATATCTCCTGGAAAAACTTTTAACACATGCTCAAGACAGACTTTGTTCTGTAAACAAATATGAGCAAACAAATAAAGGCACGGCACTTTTTAAAGCTGATTATCTTCAAAAAGTAAAAAATGCTCCTTTAAATGTTCTAATAAACACAATTAAGACTGCTCCTATCAAGAAAGACTCTAATATCGAATTAAAGCCTGCCTCAAGCTTAACCGCTGACCTGGTTGACTCTGATATTGCTATTAAGTCGGCCATTACAGAAAACATAAACCAGCTTAGTGCTTGGGTTAAGAAAGTAAAATCAAGAGGTGCATCTTGTCTGGCCGCAATCAGAACTAAATCTTTTGCTAATAAAATCCAGGGACAAATCCAAGGATGTAACTTCGGTCGCTTCATGGATACACTTGGTGAAGACAATGTAAATAATCTTGAGTCTGTCCTCCACTTCATAAATGCAAACGAAAGATTACTAAATCGAGCAGTTGCAAAAGCAGAGACAAATCTGGATGAAATGAAACTTGAAGGCTTCATCGGTAAAACATTTGAAAGCTTGGGTTCTGGACTTAGTTGTTCGATCATTGACTCTGCCAATAATAATGAAGACAAGAAAATTTTTATCAGAAACCTTCCTTACAATGAAAACACTAATCAATTTAATACAACTGGTATTTCTTGTAGAAACGGATTAAAAGTTTTCGGCCATGACTATTGTAAAAAACAATATGATTTAATCTCTGATAGTTTAGGTCGTGGTATTGAGCTTAAACCTAAAAAAAATGTTGACCCTAATTTAATTCTTTCTATTGAAAGTCCAAAAGATAATAGTAGCTCTAGTTCGGATCTTTCAAATGATAAAACAAACAACGGCAACAACAATTATTCGACTCAGTTGTCTGATAAGACTAATGGCAAGGGAAATGGGGATCGTAATCTAGCTCTGTCTACTGATAAATCTAAAAACAACGGAAGTTCTAATTCTGATCTTTCAGGAAACGGTTCTAAAAATAATGGAAGCTCTAACTCTGATCTTTCAAGCAACGGTTCTAAAAATAATGGAAGCTCTAACTCTGATCTTTCAAGCAACGGTTCTAAAAATAATGGAAGTTCTAACTCTGATCTTTCAGGTAACGGTTCTAAAAATAATGGAAACTCTAACTCTGATCTTTCAAGCAACGGTTCTAAAAATAATGGAAGTTCTAACTCTGATCTTTCAGATAACGGTTCTAAAAATAATGGAAACTCTAACTCTGATCTTTCAAATAATGGCGCTAAAAACAATGGAAATTCTGGCCTAGTTTTATCAAGCGATAAATCTAAAAGCAATGGAAGCTCTGACTCAGATCTTTCAAGTAACGGTTCTAAAAACAACGGAAGCTCTAACTCAGATCTTTCAAGTAACGGTTCTAAAAACAACGGAAGCTCTAACTCAGATCTTTCAAGCAACGGTTCTAAAAACAACGGAAGCTCTAACTCAGATCTTTCAAGTAACGGTTCTAAAAACAATGACTCTTCTGATAAGAACCAAGATCAGGACTCATCTAATTCTAATAACAAAAAAAGCAGCTGCTCCGACATTGCCATTAAAGATTTAAAACCTAAAAAATCTTCAAACTCTTCATCTGATACTGAGTCTGAAAAAATGTGTAATGCTAAAGCAAAAGATGGATTTAAATGGAACACGTCTAGTAACACATGTGATAAACCTATTATCTTATCTTCAAATGAAAATGAAAATGAAAATAAATCAAAACTAGCTTGTGAAAATAAGTCGACAGCAACTATCTCTTACAAATGGAATTCTGCTGACCAGTCATGCTCAAAAATTCCTTCTAATAATGATAATGCTGGTAAAAAATCTGACAACGATCTGCTTGACCTAAATAACGGCAAAGCAAATGATTCTAATAATACAAATGGAACTGGAAATTCTGACAAAGACTCACTTAACTTAAATGGTGGGAAATTAAATGATTTAAACAGTGGAAACAATAAATCACAACTTAAACCTATTAAAAAGACTCCTACTGATAACAACTCCCTAGAGTCAGATCAGGCAAAATGCGAAGCTAAGAAAAAAGATTCGATGGCCTATGTTTGGATGTTTGAAGAAAAAGAGTGTGTGGAATTACTACTTGGTGAGGCAAAAGCTAAATGTGAAGGACAAAAGAAGGACGGATATACTTATAAGTGGTCAGACATCGATTTAAAATGTGAAGAAAAAGCTCTAGACCAAACTCAAAATGGCGGTACAAAAGAATCTTGTGAAGCACAGAAAAAAGATGGCTCTATCTTCACATGGAATGCTGAAACACAATCATGTACGGAAACGCCTTCAAAAATTGAAGACAAACAAGAAGATAAGAAAGACGACAAGAAAAATGATGAAGATTCAGAAGAATCTGGAAGACTTGATTGTGAAAAGCAAAACGCAGAATGGGTTGAAAAATTTAACAACGGTACACCTGCTGAAAAATACAGATGGGATGGAAAAGGTTGTAAAGACATGAAGCCTGCAAAAGATAGTGATAAAAAAGAGAAATTAGAGGAATCAGTAGAACAAGAAGAGCCTCAGGTTGCACCGAAGAGAGCTCCAGCGAGGTTCGTGCCGATTAATATTCCTAGTAGACAGATTTATTTAATGCCGGGAATGCCTTAGAACTCTTAATTGAAATGCACACAATATAAAAAAGGTCCGTTGGACCTTTTTTTTTGCACTCTAGAACACGTAACTAGTGTCCCCAGACCCTAAAATAGTAATGCGCTCATCCCCGATTTCCGCAATCTCCTTAAAAAGCTGCGGCTGGAAATTCGGCTTTAAGTGTCCCAAAAAAATCGGAACATCTTTTGGCATTTTTTTAATCTCTTCTTTCATCGTCTCTGGCGTATGATGACAGCTGTCCGTTGCTACTTTTGCAAGAGCATTTGGAAAACTCACTTCAGTAAAAATCGCTTTCAGATTTTTTACTTCATGAGCGTATTCCCAAATCAAATTCGTAGGCCCTGTATCCTGGGTAAATACTACGGAAGCATTTTTTCTTTCAATGATAAATCCCAATGCCCCTGTTGAATGATTCACTGGAACTGGCATAATTCTATAATCACCCAGCACCAATTGCATCCCAGGTTTAATATCATGAATACGCAATGTCGGATTTTCTTTCGTTGGAAGTGTTGTAAAATCCGGCCAGATAACGTCATTTAATAAATGCGTTTTAATTGCTTCTCTCACTGGAGAATTCGCATAAATTTCAAAAGGCCTGCCTTTCATGCCAAAGCAATTGTCTGCTAAAAATGCCAGATCTGAAATATGATCTAAATGCGCGTGGGAAATTAAAATATGATCAATATTGGCCTGCTCCTCAATCTGAATTCCTGAAGCAACTGACCCCGCGTCTAAAAGTAATTTTCCATCAATCAAATAAGAAGTTGCCTTGAACCCAGGAGAAACTCCACCATGACCACCGATAATCCTAACCAGCATACAACTCTCTTATTAAAATAAATCTTTTGTATTCTCTTTATTTTAAACAATTTTTAAGAAGAGTGCGATTTTATTAGATAGTGGCAAATTATTACTTATTTTACCGAGCGGCTTAGTTGGTCATAGATCGTTTTAGTATCACTACCCAAAACTTTTGAAAAAATCTTCGCCAGTTTTTTAGTACTTCCGCCATTTTCCAAATAGTCGCGAGTCAAGGCCACGACCTCATCACTTGATCCGGCCGAATTTTTCGAGCTTTCCGAGTGAAAAAGTAAAACGAACTCACCTTTATCGACAATGTTAGCGCGTAAATCTTTTAAATCATCCTTGGTAATTCTATAAACTGATTCATAAGTTTTCGTCAGCTCTCTCGCTATTACCAGAGTATTGTCTGGCCAGACTTCGAAAAAAGACTCAATCGTTTCAAAAACTCGATGAGGCGACTCAAAGAAAATATGCGTACCTGGAATTAATCCCAGCTCTTTATAAAAATCTTTTTTCTCTCCCTTGCCTCTGCCAATAAACCCCCAAAAATGAAATGGATTAGGTGGAAGTGCCGAGAGTTCCAGGGCCGTCACAACGGCCGTCACTCCTGGAAGTGTTTTGATATTAATGCCTTCTTCAACCAGACGCTTTAAAAGCGGATAGGCCGGATCAGAAACCATCGGGCTTCCCGCATCTGAGACTAAATGTACAACCTCTCCATTTTTAATTTTAGAGAGAATGACTTCAAGTTTTCCGACACTCTGATCGTGAAATGAATCAATGAATTTATCTTGATATGTAATACCTAAATTATTGAGAAGATCTTTAAAAACTCTGGTGTCTTCAGCATAAAACGTCTTTCCCGTTTTTAGCGCCTCAAGCGCTCTCTGAGTAATATCGCCCATATTTCCAATAGGTAAAGTCACAAGAATTAATTCCGACAATTGAGATCCCCTATTTATAGAACTATGACTGCACTCCAAGAGGCAATTTTTGGTAGGCCACAGTGTAAAACGTGATTTGATGCTAAAATCATTTTAGCACATTTAACCTTTAAAAAGGAACGCACAAAATGGCAATGAAGGCCCAAATCCATACAGACTCTCAAGGTAATATCATCGTACACATGTCAGGTGGACTAGATTACGAAAACTCAATTCCACTTCGCCAGGAGTTAACGGATTTGTCGACTAAAAACCCAGCATGCACTATCACGCTTGATATGAACGCATTGGATTTTGTTGGTTCTTCAGGGATTGGTATTTTTGTTGAGACACTTCACATCTTAAACAAGAACAAAGCTCAAATTAAACTATCAAATGTTAAAACTGAATTCTTAAAAGTTTTCAAACTTTACAACTTCGATGCTTTCAAACTTATGGAACACGAATTTGATACTGATGAGACAGAAAATCTAAACCAAAAATTTGGTAATAGAAAACAAACATTCCAGAATTAAAAAATGCTCCCTAGGGAGCATTTTTTTTATCTTAAAATAGTGATTTAAAAATTCTGATTAAAACTCGTAATTAAGAAAATTCATAAAAAACTTCGGATCCTTTTTAGGATCTTTTTTATTTTCAAACTGAGCAAGACGATAGTCTGCAATATCTACTACAATATTGGTCTGATCGTTTTCATAGGGACCAGCACTTTCCGGATAATAATCACCTTTAGACTCGTTACCAAATCCTCTTTTTTTCATTTCATAATTAAGAATGATGTAACTTCCAAAAATAATCCCTGCATAAAGCCCAAGCGAAGCTCCTTTTGCAATCGATCTTCCACCAGAACCAAAGGCCATGCTGGCCGTTCCAAGAAGTGCTCCACCAACAACCCCATATCCGGCCATCGTTCCTACCATTTTTAACTTAGGGCTAATTGCGGCATGAGAAACAGAAGAAAATAGAAGTGTGAAACAAACAAATGTTGCGGTAATTAATTTTTTCATACTAAAAGTCTAACGTCTGATCGACTTTTTTGCAAAATTTAACTTCAAGAATTGCTGCCATTTCTAAAAGTCTACTTAAATAGTCCTGTGTTCTCCTGAGCCTTTGCATCTGATGCCAAGACGGATAAACAGAAGACTTCGTCTCCACAATTTTAAGAACCCATGCTTTTTTGTGGTCTCTTTCAAGATAAGCGACATCAATCTGACCTAAATTTTGCTCACGAAGAATGAGACTTGAAACGAGCGCAGGAACGCACTCTCGATGAAAATACCTAGATGCCTGTGCCTCGAGAATATCCCCTTTCTGCATAAATCTCCTTCACTCCACTAAAAGTTAGTCGGTGAAGTTCAGTCACACCTAGAAGATTAATCGCCTCTAAATGTTTCTTAGTCGGATACCCTGCATTCTGCTCCCATCCGTACCCAGGATATTTCTCACTTAAATCTTTCATCAATTGATCGCGATACTCTTTCGCTGCAATTGAAGCAAGGCCTATAAGCAGAGACTTCGAATCCCCTTTCACCACAGCTTCTTGCTCATGCAATTCATGCGAATATTTTAATTTTTTATTCCCATCAATTAAAATCATCCCCGGTAAATGCACCGGACATGACTCCACCATAGCAAGCTTCATAGCTTCTAGTGATGCTTGCAGGATATTAATCTCATCAATCTTAGGAGCGTGAATTTCTTTAACCAAAATTTTGATTTGAATGTTTTCTGAATGCGAAAACGTTAGAATTTGATCAACTCCAATCTTATCTCCTGAAATTTTCTTTAAAATTTCAACTCGATCATTGGCCGTTAATTGTTTTGAATCGGTAATCCCGAACTTAGACCACTTACGAAGAAGTGATCTGATTTCTTTGATATCAAAGTTTTTAATCTCAATCGAAGCACAAGCTGCCACAACCGGCCCTGCAAGTGGACCTCTTCCAACTTCATCACAACCAGCGATAAAAAAACCATCCGGGTGCATTTGGGCTTTCTGATTAAAATATTTAAGATCAAACATGTTTATTTTTTACTCAAAAAAAAACCCTTCATAACAAAAATCTTATTATGAAGGGCCGAATATATAAAGCGAACTTTAATATTTAAGAATGAACTAGTCTTCTTTGCGATCGTAATCGATAGCGATACGAGCAGATTTACCTGATCTCTCACGTAGGTAGTAAAGTTTAGCTTTACGTGCCTTACCTTTTTGAACGATTACAACTTTTTCAACGTTTGGTGAGTGGAAAGGGAAAACTCTTTCTACACCAGTACCGTTAGAAACTTTTCTCACGCGGAAGTGACCATTGATGTCTCCTCTTTGTTTGAAAGCGATACAAACACCTTCGAAAATCTGAATACGAGATTTTGTCCCTTCAGTAATCTTTGTGTGTACAGCTACAGTATCTCCAGCTTTGAAGTTTGGAAGATCTTTAACTTTAGGATTTAAGTGATCCTGATTTACGATGTCTACTAAGTTCATTATGAACTCCTATACGTCTTTGCTATTCCCAGAGGACCAACGTTGTTGTTGTTCTTACCGAATAGAGCTTATAAAAATTTACTCACCAAACAAACGGTCCAGATATATGGCAACCGCTGATCGTACTGATAAGTGATTATACCCATCAGAGTTTTTCGAAATAATTGGAGACAGTTTAAACTCCGCTTTTTCAAGCGCAATTGGATGTAATCCCCAACCTGTTCCAAATAATAGAAAACAAGGCATATTAAGAACTTCGAGCTTTTTTGTCAATTCTTTAACATCCCCGTCAAAAGTTTCAAAGTTTGCCCCAGTCACTGCGATCAGTGGTCTTTGACCTTCAATCTCAGTAATCTGAGCAATAGCTGTCTCGATCGAATCTACCGCCCTAGCAATCGCTAGTGCATCCTGTCTATCCGGATTGAAGGCATTTGCGTGATCCTGCTCCCAATGCCCTAAAATCGAGTCCACAAGCTCTCTTTGAGCTTCAAATGGTGTAACTAAAAAGTATTTCTTAATACCAAAAGTTCTACATGACCTCGAGATGTCATGAATATCAAGGTTCGTAACCGATGTCGTTACCAATTCCCCAAGCTTATTTTTAATAGGATGGTGAACCAGCCCTAAGTAAATTCTCATTTCTTATCCTTTTCCAAAAGATCCGGTCTATGAATCTTAGTGATTCGTAACCCTTCTTCTTTTTGATATATAGCAATTTTCTGATGATTCCCGGAAGTCAGTATCTCAGGCACAGGGACTCCGTCAAAAACTTTCGGTCTCGTATACTGAGGATGCTCTAGCATATTCGACTGAAACGACTCATGCTCAGCACTTTCTTTATTCCCTAAAACTCCACTAAAAAATCTCATGAAAGAATCAATAATGGCCATCGTAGGAATTTCTCCACCAGTAAAGATAAAATCCCCCAGCGAAATCTGCTCATCAACATAAAGGTTTAAAAATCTCTCATCAATCCCTTCATATCTTCCACAAATAAAAACTAAATCCTTCGAACCCTCTGCTGAAAATCTCCCGGCAAATTCTTTACAATAAGAATTATCCCAAGTTTTTCCCCGCGGCCCTGGAAACACAACATGCAACTTATCTTTAAAGTTGTCGCCGTATCCACCATCTTCGACAATCCCTTTCATAAAGGCTTCTTTCAAAACATCCGCACGCATAACCATACCCGCTCCGCCACCATAAGGAGCATCATCGACGCCCTTATAATCTTTCGGAGTGTAATTTCTCAACTGAATTGTTTTGATTTCAAGATTTGATCCACGTTCTCCACGAAGAGCAGACCCAGTAATCCCAAAGTTGATTAAAGAATCAAAGTAATTCGGAAACAATGTAATGATCCAAATTTTTTTCATTCTCTACTCAATCATTATCGGAGGAATAATTTCCATTCTGTTTTGGTCAATATCAACAACAGGAACAAATTGATTCATGAAAATAACTTCAATAAATTCTTTATCAGTTTTAACCTTAATCACAACCTGAGCGCCATTATCATAAAAATCCACCACTCTTCCAAGCAGCTCTTTCGTAAAATAATGAAACACTTCAAGGCCTAATAAATCATTTAAATAGTATTCATCTTCATCCGTCTCCGGAAGTAAATCTCTACTCATATAAATATCAAACGGCACCATTGCTTCAACAGCATTTCTATTATCAACTCCCACAAGAGTCGCAATAGCTTTGTTACCAAAGTTAATCTTCTTAATCTGAAACTCTTTACCATCCTGAGGAATAGAGCTCGCTTCAGATCTAGGAGTCAGTGTCACCATCATCCCATCATCAAGAACAGACTCTTCAAAGTTATAAATAACAAATGAAAATTCGCCCTTAATTCCATGAGGAGAAGTACAGTGTCCAATATGAATGTTATGTGATTTTTTAGTCATGAAAATTTAGAACTCCAAAAACAAAAAACCCCAAGACAAGCTCGGGGTTTTTTAAAAATAAAGAGGGTGCATTGACCTTTTCTCACACCAAGCTTCCCTGGCACTACCTTCGGCGCTGAAGAGCTTAACTTCCGAGTTCGGGATGGGATCGGGTGTT
>JBEIPV010000196.1:0-3528 GCA_040376855.1 Bacteriovorax sp. | reverse complement strand
AGATAAAGAAGATGTTTTAGATGTTGAAGTTTCTGTAAAAGAAAAAAACACTGGGCAGATCTCTCTTGGTGCTGGTTATTCAACGGCAACGGGTGGATTCTTCCAGGCCTCTATCACTCAGTCTAACTTTAGAGGAAAAGGGCAGAACTTATCTTTCAGCTTAAACATCGCTAAGAGCTCAAACACTTTCAGCGTTGACTTCACTGAACCGTACTTCTTAGATACGAAGTGGTCACTTGGTGGAGGGGTTTTTGTTTCAGAAAACGATACGTCGTCTTCATATAGTGAAAAGAGAAAAGGTGGAAACATAAGAGTGGGTTACCCAATCTTTACTTTCACAAACCTATATATGACTTACAAACTTGAAGACACGCAAATCAAGTCAGTAGACGATCCGTCTATTGTTATCTCGGAAGAAAATGGGATTGCATCATCTGTTCAGACATCAATTGTCCACGACAAACGTGACGATAGATCAGACCCAAGAAAAGGTTACTTCCTAAGTTACTCAACAGAATATACTGGTGTGGGTGGAGAGAAGAAGTGGCTTAAAAACGAAGCTGAGGCCCGTGGATACTATCCGATCGTTGGGGATTTAATTTTAAGATCTCGCTTCTATGCTGGAAAATTAGATCAGGTTGATTCACGCCCGATCCCTCGTACAGAAAGATTTACATTAGGTGGATCGAGAAACCTTCGTGGGTACTCTTTCGAAGACATCGGACCTAAGAAGAGACTAGCAAGAAGAGACACTGGAATTCTGGAAGACTTTAACCTTGGTGGACAGTTTATGTCGTTTACTAACGTTGAATTCCAGCACCCGCTATCAAGAGAAGCCGGACTAAAATGGGTTGTTTTCTTTGATGCAGGACATGCAGGTGACGTAGATAAAATTAAAGTTTATACTGACTATGGTTTCGGATTTAGATGGTTCTCACCGATTGGGGTTCTACGTTTTGAATTCGGGTACCCGTTAACGAGTGAGTTTAAAGAAAAAGGTTCGCAATTCCATTTTGATATTGGACAAGTGTTTTAATAATTTGAAGGAGTATTTAATGAAAGCAATGATCGCTGTTCTGGCCCTAGTTATGACTAGCTCTGCATTCTCAGCTGTTACAGTTGGTAAAGTAGACGTTCAAAAAGTTCTTATTACAGTTAACCAAGGTGTTAATGTACGTGACCAATTAAAAAAGTCATTTGATGATAAACAGGCCATCCTTAAGAAAGAAGAAGATGCTATTAAAAAGCTTCAAGAAGACTATTCTAAAAAAGCTTCAGTAATTAACGAAAAAGAAAAAGCTAAAAAAGAAAAAGAAATCCAAGAAAAAATCATCGCTATCCAACAAAAGACTTCTACTTACCAAAAAGAAATCCAGGATATGGAGCAAAAACTTAAAACTCCAATCTTAGAAAGAGTTAAGACTGTAGTTGATGAAGTTTCTAAAGCAGCTGACGTTGATCTTGTGTACGAAGCGGCTACAGCGCCAATTCTTTACGCTAGAACAGAAAAAGACTTAACTGATGAAGTTGTAAAAATGTACAACAAGAAATTTCCTAAATAGTTAATAAGTAATTAAATATATCTAAAGTTAAGGGATCCGTTGGAGTGAATAACTTTACGGATCCCTTAACTATGTAAGGGGAACCTAATGAAGCTAGGAAGCCTAAAAAATTTCGAACCAAGCTTTCAACTAATCACGACGAGTGACCAGAATCTTAGTGTTGAAGGAATCACTGATACCAGTGAATTTTTACCTCACCATATTCTTTTTATTAAAAATAAATTTTTCTTAAACGAATACCTGCAAAGTGAACTTGCTGATCACGTAGGAATCATCCTTGATAAAAAATTTCAAGAGACGATGACTGCCGAGCAAACTGAAGCTGCAACAGCAAAGGCCCTTTGGGTAGGAACAGTTCAGGATGTAAATCTTGCGATGTCGTTTTTATCAAAACCTTTTTACGATGAAAAAATCGGCAACCCGAATGACATGGTCGATGGCCGTCAGATGGGAACAGCGTCGGTTCACCCGAGTGCATGGATTGCTCAGGGAGTTTTTATCGGTGAGCGCGTAAATATCAGTGCTAACGTTAAGATCCACCCAGGCGTGACTATCATGTCAGGCGTGAGTATCGATGAAGGGACTGAACTTTTTCCCAACACAACGATTTATAGAAATGTAAAAATCGGAAGCAACGTTCGCATTCACGCAAACTGCGTAATCGGCGCTGACGGATTCGGATACAACTTTTCAAAAGGTGTTCACCATAAAGTGTGGCACGTTGGAAGTGTCGTGATCGGCAACGATGTTGAAATCGGCGGCGGGACTTGTATCGACGGCGGAACATTTTCTCCAACATATATCGGCAATGGCTCGAAGATTGATAACCAGGTTCAAGTTGGACACAATTGTAAACTTGGAACAGGTGTTGTTCTTTGCGGACAAGTTGGTATTGGTGGAAGTACTGTGATTGGCGACTACACTGTTTTAGGTGGAGCTGCTATGGTTGCCAATGGAATGAAGATCGGTAAGGCCGCTCAGATTGCCGGTGGATCAGGAGTGACTGGAGCTATTGGCGACGGTGAAGTTGTCGGTGGATTCCCAGCGAGAGATATTAAAGAATGGTTTAAAGGCGTGGCGTATGTCAGAAGACAATCGCTTGCCAAAGATAGTGCAAAGAAAGATTAGGAGTTTTGAGATGATACTAAACACAGAACAAGTTAAACAAATTCTTCCTCACCGTGACCCGTTTCTTTTTATTGATTCAGTTGAATCAGTAAGAATCCCAGGGCAAGAAATTATTGCAGGAAAGATTTACGATATTAAAGAACTTCAAGATGTAGAAGTGGTTGCACACTACAGAACGAAAAAAGAGCACAATATTTTTGCTGGTCACTTTCCAGACTACCCAATTCTTCCGGGAGTTGTTCAAGTTGAGATGATGGCACAAGCAACAAGCTTCATCGTTCTTTTATTGAATGCCGATCCATTCAGCATGAAAATGGACGTAGCTCTATTGGGAATCAATGAAGCGCGTTTTAGAAAACCAGTTCTTCCAGAAATGGATTTAAAGATTGTAACAAAGACTCTAAAGGTTAGAGGTCCGATGATTACAAGCGAATGCAAACTGTACCACAATGATGTTTTAATGAGCGAAGCGACGGTTCTTGCTTCGTTAAAAATGACTTAAACAAGGAAGTCTCATATGAGTAATGTACACCCAACGTCACTAGTAGATAAAAGCGCAAAAATTCACGAAACGGTTCAGATTGGACCTTTTTGTATCGTAGGCCCGAATGTTGAAATCGGCCCGGGAACAATTCTTCACTCGCACGTAGTGGTAGATGGTCACACAACAATTGGAGAAAATAATAAATTCTTCCAGGGTTGTTCAATCGGAGCTCCACCTCAAGATAACTCTTACAAAGGTGAGCCAACAAAAACAATCATCGGTAACAACAATACTTTCAGAGAGTACTGCTCAGTTCACCGTGGAACACTTAAAGAAAACTTAGAAACAAAAGTT
>JBEIPV010000125.1:0-8267 GCA_040376855.1 Bacteriovorax sp. | reverse complement strand
CTGGATTGATGATGACAAAAATGAGCAGAAAATAGAAAAAGTTTTTCGCGTTCTTTATCCTTATTTCAACACTAAGCTGGATGAAATAAAAACTGGTGGAGCGGCCGGTGACTCCTCAATGGGTGGCGATACTGGCGGCGGCGGATCAGCAGGCGGTGGTGGCGGTGCTATCAGCGAGGAAGAAGATGATGAATAAGTCAGGAAAAGATTTTTTAAATAAATCACTCCACTCTGAAAGTGGAATTGCTCTTATGCTGGTCTTGGGAGTTATTGCTATACTAACTTTCCTCCTGGCCGATTTTACATTTGAAACCAAACTCAACAAAATAAAAGTTTATAATCAACAGGACAAAATCCAGGCGAGACTCAATGCCGAGTCGGGGATTAATTTTGCTCTGGCAAAACTTCGCATGTATCAGGAAGGAAGAAATAAAATTGAAAAGGATGAGAGTATCAAAAATGCTTTCCCAACGTCCGACCTTGAGTCCATTATCATTCAACCATTCGTCTACCCGATTCCCGCTCCAAAAAAAGGTGGGATTATTCAAAAGACGGCCTTGGATGAATTTAATAAAAAAACACTCTTTCGCGGTGAAGTTTCTGTGACTTTTACCAAAATTTCAGGTTTCTTAAATCCTAATGGACTTCGCCTGAAGGCCACTAAAACAGCGACTCAGGATCAAAAAGACGCAGCAGAAGAAGATGATGAAGACCAAGGGTCTAGGGCCGGAGACACGGCCACTCCTCCACCTGGCGGAGAAAAGAAAAAAGGTGAACGAGCTGACGTCATCATTGAAAAAAAGATTACCGAAACTCTGCAAAGACTTCTAAAAGATAAAAGTGACAACGACGAGGACTTCCACTCTAAATACTCTAACGTTGACCCGGCCTATCTGGTTAAAGAACTAAAATTCTACGTCAATGACTCTAACCAGTTTCAAGACAGTCAAAAACCGGAGATCGAAGGAAAGTTTTCACAGAAAAACATCACTCCAAAACACGGGCCTTTGGCCTCGATTGATGAGCTCTACCTGCTTCCTTCATGGGATGATGCTTTGGTTGACCTGATTAAAGACCGCATGAGTGTGCATGAAGTAAATGTTATTTCTATTAACGAACTGACTATTCAAGATTTAAAAATCCTCTTTCCATCAATTAACGACGTTCAAATTGAAGAGTTTTTTAAATACAGAGATGGTGACCCGGACAAAAAGATTAAAGCAAATAAATTTAAAAATGCTGAAGACTTTAAAAATGTGGTGGTCTCGACTCTCAATATTGTTTCAGATACTGAATATGAAGACCGCATGACTGAACTTAAGCAAGCAGGTCTGACTATTGATACGGCCGGGAAACTCTACAAAGTAAACAGCCGCGGGGTTTACAACAACGCCGTTTACAACGTCATCGCCTACATCGACTTACCAATTAAGCCTGCTCCTGAAAAAAAACCGCCTCCAGGTGGAGGACAAAGCTCAACCGACGATCAGTCTGAAACTAAAACTGATGGGACAAAAAAAGAAGAGAAGGCCCCACCTGTTGAGCTTTTAGTTCCAAGAGTTATTGAAATGCGACTAGAATAGTCAGACACTCCTTTTTCATTTCACTGGCAATTTATTTCCCTATGCGGAAGTGGCCTTTCTGGATAAACTTAAAGATATGAATATATTGGCCATTGATATCGGGTCGTACTCAGTCAAGTTTATTGAAGTAAGACCTGAGCGTAAAAATTATGTGTTGGTTGAAAAACAAGAAATCATTCTTGATGAAGTTAAACCACATTACCCCAACATCAGCAGCATCCATGATCTGCAGAAAGAAATTATTATCAACTACATTCAAAAGAAGCCTAGTGATATAAAAATTATCTTTCAAATGCCCAATGAAATGCTTACGACCAGATACCTGGAAATTCCTGGTACATCAAAAAGAAAAACTGAATTGATTATCCCTTTTCAGCTGGAAGAAAATCTTCCTTACGCTCTTAACAATGCCCATTTCAGTTCGCGTATTAATAAAAAAAGCAGTAGCTTTTCTGTTTTAAGTAACATCACTCAATTGAGCGTCTTCAAAGAATTTTTTGGTTACTTTGAAAATAAAGATGCGCAACCTTCCATTCTGACGAGTGAAATTTCAATTATGCAGGCCTATATCGATCATATAAAAATGAACGACACCTGCTGCATCGTGGATCTTGGCCATAAGACGACAAAAGTGTATTTTGTTCAGGACCGCCAGATTGTTTCCAACCACACTTCTTATGTGGCAGGAATGGCAATCAATGAAGTGATCTCTACGACTTATCAAATCTCATTGGAAAATGCGATTATTTATAAGCACGCTAATGCGTTTATGTTAAATGATGATCAATTAAATGAAGTTTCAGCAGAACAAAAAGGTTTTGCGCTTTTAATGAAGCAGATCTTCAATCCTCTTATCCTGGATCTAAGACGCTGGGAAATCGGTCACCGTGTAAAATTCGGAACCAATATTGATAAGATTTATATCTTTGGTGGATCGAGCAACATCAACAACCTTGATAACTTTATTCACTACCACACTGGTATTAAAGTTGAAGTGCTTCCTCCTCTACTAGATTTAAAAAATGACTACACGGCCACTGATAAAAACTTTTATATGGCCAAGATGATGGCGGTTTCTCAAAAGATCCCATCGAGCATTATCAATTTCCTTTCAGGGAAATTTCAGACAGCTTCGAACGCTTTTATCTCTATCCACTCGGCAGTCTTTATCTGGGTGAGAACAACATTTATCGCTTTACTTCTTATCTTAGGATTAGCTGGCGAGAGATTTTTATTTTTACAAAAGCAGAACACGACAACTGATACAAAGATTAAGGCCTTGATGAAGAGATCAAACCTCAACATCAGCACGCCTGACAGAAAAGCTTATGACAAAAATCCCAACAGGATTTTAAGCTTGATGAAAAAGAAAAATAAGATTGTTAAAGATGAAGTGAGCTCAATCCTCTCTTCTCAATCAGTGAATGCTCTTCGCCCTCTGGGAGTGCTAAGTAAAACGATCAGCAACAACCCGAAAGTCAGCCTTGAAAAATTCACCAGCGATGGATATGAAGTCACTGCACTTTTTTCAGCAGAAGACCCGGCAGAACTGGAAGCGATGAGCACTGTTCTTCGCGGATCTGGATTGCCTGCCTTAAAAGTTTCTTACCAAACCGGGCAGACGACATTAACGATTCAATTTGAGGACCGTCAATAATGGAAAAGTCTTCTAGCATTTTTATTAAAATAGATGATTTCATTTTCAAGAAGCTCGATCTTCTTAAAAATGACGGTGTCTTTCAAAAGTTCAATGACGCCATCTCTAATCTGGATGAAGCTGGACAAAAACTTGTCGCTCAATTGACAACATTTGCTTTTATCCTCATCCCTTTTATCTTCGTGCTGGTTTTATGGTGGGGTAACTCACAAACGAAAAAGGGACTGGAAGTAAAAAAGCAGATTATCGAACAAATTGCTTTGTTTGATGGAAATCAAAATGCCCTAAACAATATCAGCTCAAACTATCTTTCTCCAAGCGCCATTATGGGCCAGGAAGATTTAGACAACCGAATCAGAAATATCCTTTCACAAAATGCCATTGATCAGGATAAAGTCACGGTCAGCAACTTTCAACAGACTTCTACTTCTTCAACTGTCGCAAAAGTTGAGGCCGATTTAAGCTTTAAAAACTTCGGAACAAATGACTTCTCAGTTTTTATGAGGACTCTGGTTGAGCGTGAACGTTTAAAAATTACGAGAGTTGATTTAATTAAAAATAAAGAAGATAACCTGCTTCAAGGAACAATTTCCTTAATGCATATGGGACAAAACCAAACTTCGCCAGAACTATAAAAAAACAATGAAAAGAAAACGCATTCAATACAACGAAATCAACGAAGAAACTTACGCTCCAAAATACTGGACAAAGCCTCGCCTGGTTCTCATTGGTATTGTGCTTTTATTCATGGGATTTCTCGTTAACTTCTCTCTAGAAGACCGTTTAAATAAATACCTTCAGACCACTCTGGGAAATAACCAGGCCTGCCCGATTCAATTTGACCGAGCTGAGCTTTCTTATTTCATGCCTAAAATTGTCATGAAAAAACCGGTTATCATGGGGGCCTGTTTTGGCCAATACAACAACCGTCTGGAATTTAGAGACATTAAAATTGGTTTCCACTCTCCAAGTTTTTATCCAGTGGGAGTCAGGCTTCATGTTGAAGCGACAAGTGGAAAATCTTATATCAACTTATACCCGGTTATTTCAGTTTTCTCTCAAAACGTAAAAATTGAAAAAACACTTATTGATACTCAAATGTTTGCTCCGATGTTTGAAACGAATCTTTCACCAATCTCAGGACAACTGAGCATTGAAGGATTTTTTGAATTTAAATCTGGTACAGTGACTGATGGTGAACTAGACATCGTTTCAAAAAACTTTTCACTTCCTTCACAAAACATCAAAGGTTTTGAATTAACTCAATTAAATCTTGAAACGCTTAAGCTTTCAGCACATTTTACTGACCCTCAAACTTTATCAGTTGACCGCATCCAGATCGGAAAGGCCTCTGCTCCGATCGAATTAAGCTTAAAAGGGATTATGAAAATCAATGAAAATGATTTCATGGGCTCAAATCTGACACTCAATGGAAACCTGAAACTTTCACAATACATTCTGCTGAACTTCGCCTTCATCAAACTATTCTTGCCTGAAAGTAACACAAGTGGTAACTATCAGATGAAGATTAACGGGCCACTGAGAAATCCAGGCGCTCCTCAATTGCTTTAATAAAAAAAGTTATGCAATCAACTCAATTAGAAAATATGCTGACCCATCATCTGGTCAGAAATCTACCTAACCATAAAGTTCTGGATGTGTATCTTTACGCATGCCTTCCTGGCGGAAAGCTATTTCGCCCGCATCTGGTTTGGTCAGTTTTTCAGGATATGAACCCAGCACTAGCTGAGAGATCTAGCTCAGACATGAATTCTAACCACTCTAAACTCTCTTCTGGCGTTGAATTTCATCACACGTACACTTTGCTTCATGATGACCTTCCGGCAATGGATAATGACCTTACAAGACGTGGTAAGCCCTGCACGCACATCGCCTTTGGTGAATGGCAAGCGTTACTGGCCGGAGATGGCCTGCTCAATATTTCTTATCAATTACTTTCAAAGATAAAACACCCGAGATCTCAGGATCTTTTTAGATTATTTAGTTGGGCACTAGGTCCAAAAGGATTGATCCACGGTCAGGTGATGGATCTCGCTCATGAAATGACTCAAAGTTTTCAAAATACTTTGCGCACTCATGAATTAAAGACGGCCAGACTGATCCAGGTGGCGATTCTAGGCAGTGCGATTATTGCCAATGATAAAGCTGACACTAAAAAAGAAAAGAAGTTGTGGAAGTATTCAAGGCTTCTAGGCGTAAATTTTCAATTGATCGACGATTTAAGCGAGCTTGCTGAAAGTGAACTAAGTCAGCACGAAAAAGATGTAAATCCATGGCTGCATTTTCCTGAAGAGTCTTTTAAAGAAACTCTTAGAGGTCTTCAGCAATTCGCTGAACTCTCAAAAGATTTAAAACTTTCGAATACAGATAAGATCGTTAAGGATTACTACAATAAAATGCTTTCACTTATCGTTCCCAATAAGCAAATCATCGACACGCATTTAAATGGAAAGTTGGATTTAGCTCCAGTGATTCTTATGATGCAGACTTTCGGTGATGTTTAGGATTTCCACCAATTTTGATTTCGCCAGCATCAGCTTTTGAAAATCAGTTTCAATCAACACTCTTTTTGTCATTGATTCACGAGCTGGGTAGGCAGGAACTTCCGGTATGTGCTGCTCAACTGAGTTTTCTGAACTTAAAAATTCATCTTCATCAATTCTTTCATCTTCTTCAAATGAGAAGTTCTCAGCAAAACCAGACTCAACAAGAAACTCGCGAGGCATAAGAATTTTCATCTCTGCCTTCGCGCGCTCTATTGTCATTTTATCTTCAAATAGTAATTTTTTAATCAGAAGGATCGCTTCGATATCACGATGTTCGTAAAGCTTTTGTCCTGAAGAAGAAGTCATCGGAGCAATCTCTGTGAACTCTGATTCCCAAAAACGTAAAACGTAAGATTTTACACCAGTGAGCGCACAAACTTCATTGATCTTGAAGGAAGATTTGTTGGGAATTTCAATTGGTCCAAACATTAATTTTTCCTATTCTCTTCTGTCTTCATTACAAAGACTAAGTTCTAATCGTTATCTTCATCTTCCGGAGAAAAATCTACATCATCTTCACCATCATCAGTATTCGACATGAAAGAGCTTAGAGCTCTAGCTGTTCCTTCTTTTGGTGGAAGAGATTTGTTCTCGTTACCTTTTTCATCAAGGCGGTGAGCGTATCTGATTGTGACATCTTCTTTAAGCACTTGTGAAGGCTTAAATGTCAGAACTCTTCTAGCAGAAATATCCATTGCTTCACCCGTCTGAGGATTTCTCCCTACGCGTGTTGCTTTGTCTCTGATAGAAAAATTTCCGAAGCCGGATATTTTTACTTTTTCACCCTTTGATAGAGTGTCTTTGATAACCTTAAAAACAAGATCAACAAGATCTGCTGCTTCTTTCTTTGAGAAACCAGCTTCTTTGTATACTCGCTCAACGATATCGGCCTTCGTAAGACTCATTATCTTCCTCCATGAAAATTAAAGTGCGCCTTTAAACCATATATTAGTAGGTTATCAGGGTTGAATATTTTTATCTATAAAAATATTCAACCAATTACGTTTAACAGATCTCTTCGCTCGGTTATTTGCGTTTTACTTTCTTTTTAATCGTCTCTTTTTCGATCTTTTTCTGCAAACTCGCCTTCTCAGCGTCCTTTTGCTTCATCCACGCAGTTAGTTTTTCATCCACTTCGCGTAATTCTTCGATCAATTTCTTTTCAACCAGGTTTTTAGACTTCGCGATCTTGTCATAATCAGACATCGACTTTGTGTCGTCCTTAACCATCAGTTGACGTTTTTCAACTTCTTCTTTCGTCATACGGTAGATCGGCATGTCGGCCAGGTACTCAGCAAACGTGAACTTCTTCTTATCAAGATACTCAACGTAAGTTTTTCTGTTAGCTGACTTTGTCGCCACTTCGTATTCTTTGTCTTTGATGAATCTGATGATTTCATTGTTCTGGCGAATCTTTCTTTCCAGGTCTTCAACCATCAATTCATAACGACGCTTAACAACTTCTAATCTTTTTGCTCCGAAGATTTCGATGATTTCTTCCGGTGCAGAGAAAATTCTTACCCCACGCTCAGAAATAAGCGTGTAGTTTGGTACCATTGTAGAGTTCTGGCCCATGTGTGCGATAACATCTTGAAGCTTAGGCTGCTGCCCTTTCTTGAAGATCAACTCGATCTTAATGTCGTTATTAACAGAAGAGTCGATAAAGTCTTTGATATAATCTTCATCAATGTACTTAGTTAAGTAACGGTAGATCTTCGTAGCATCGTAACCACGAGGGATTTCCGTGATGTAAATTGAGCCGTGGATTTCTTCGAATTTCATTCCGAAGACTAAACGTCCCTTCTCATCCGTTTCAATTTTATTTTTATAATTGTGAACGTATGATCTAAGTTTTTTTGCTTTTCCAGTTTCAACGAACTGGATAATTGAATTAATTAAGTCTGAATGATGGAAGCTTGGAATAACAGATGAGAACCCCGTCCCAATACCTTCAGCTCCGTTAAGTAACATGATTGGAAGTTTTGGAAGAAGACAAACCGGCTCCATAACTTTTTCATCATAGTTCGGAACCATGTCAACCTGATTCATATCGTCGAACAATAAGAAGTCCGCTACTTTTCCAAGTTTACACTCGATATAACGTGAAGCAGCCGGAGCAGTCTCCATTCTCTCTCCGAAATATCCTTTTTTATCAATCAACGGGTAGTTGTTTGAAAAAGTATAATCCTGGGCCATGTTAACAATTGCAGATTCAACTGAAGCAGGTCCGTGCGGGTGAAGAGTTAATACTAACCCGGTTGCCGACGACACTTTCATTAAACCTTTCGACTGATTTTTCCAAAGAGTGAAAAGAATTCTTCTTTGTCCCGGCTTCAAACCATCTTGCAGGTATGGAATCGCACGGTCCATCAGTGTATAAATTTGATAATTTCTGTATTCTTCTTTTACAACTTCTGTAAGAGAAACGGTATCAAGTGAATGAAGATATCTTTCTTCCAT
>JBEIPV010000046.1:0-22655 GCA_040376855.1 Bacteriovorax sp. | reverse complement strand
CGCAGACGCGAAGATCTTCAGGATTTTTACGACAATGAATTAACCATTCAATTATCAGGTGCTGTTGGAAACTACACCATCCTGACTCCAGACATTGAAGAAAGTGTCGCTAAAAAATTGGGAGTAAAAGTTGAAGACGTTTCAACTCAAATCATCCCAAGAGATAGAATTGCCAAGATGATCTCTATCACGTCTCTGGTTGCCAATGCCATTGAAAGACTGGCCGTTGAAATCCGTCACCTTCACCACTCCGATGTTCGTGAAGTCGCTGAAGGATTCAGACCAGGTCAAAAAGGCTCAAGCACGATGCCTCATAAGAAAAATCCCATTGCCAGCGAAAACCTGACAGGTCTATCGCGCTTTCTTCGCTCTCATCTAACAATGGCTCTGGAAAATGCAATATTATGGCACGAAAGAGATATCAGCCACTCAAGTGCTGAAAGATTATACTTACCTGATCACTTTGGAATTTTAACGTACGCTCTTGATCGCTTTACAACGACTCTTAATCTTCTTGATATCGACGCCGCCGTTGTTGAAGGAAAAGTTTTAGCTAACACTCATTATCTATCGAGCTTCTACTTACACTTCCTCATTAAAAATTGTGAATCATTAACCAGAGAAGATTTATACGCTGTCGTTCAGGCCGCTTCTTTTGATGTTGAAGCAAAATCAAACCCGGCTAAATTCCGTGAGATCATTCAAAACGATTTAAAAAATAGAAAAATCGACGTTGAACTTCCGGCCGTGACACCTGAAGGACTTAGAAACATTTACTTAAAGTCGGTCGATCACATCTTTAACAGAGTTTTATAACATGAATAAAGCGGTAGCCTACAACAACAATATCTTTTCTCTTAAAGGAAGATTGAGTAGAACCGCTTATATTTTTCAAAACCTTTTTCTCAACCTAATCGGATTTCGTTTTTTATACTACCCAGCTCTTGTTGAGGCCTTTTATAAGCTCAAAATGAACCCGGATTATAAATTCCTGATTGAACAAATCAGTATGAATCCCAATGTTGGTTTTGCGATTAAGGCGCTTGATACGGCCCCTAAAGAATCTATTCTTGTGATTATTGTTAAATACCTCTTCATCATTCCTTTTCGTATGATTGATATCAAACGAGTGAGAGACTTAGTGGATCGTGAACTGACAACTGGTGAGATCATCACGATAGCTGTCGTCTTCACTCTTCCTTATGTGGATTTTTTTACAACACTGGGCCTTTCTATCCTTCCAGCACTTTATTATGCTAAAAATAGATCGCTTCAAGAAATTAAAGTGAATGATATGAAAGATGCTAAGAATGAAGAGTTCCTACAGTTAAATCAGAAACTCTTTGAGAGTGGAAAGATTTCTCGTGCTGATTATCTTAAGGCGCGAGACGAACATTCAAAAAATAAATAATTAAAGCAGATCCGGTCTCGCCTTCTTCAAATGCTCAACAACCTTCTTAATCTCCTGAGCATCAGCAACCGGCGCCACCATCACAACTTTGTCATTCACAACCACAATATGCTTATCCATATTGATTAAAGCAACAAACTTGTCCGGCGCAAATACAACGTTATCCGCAGAGTTCAAGAAAAACTCTCCATCAGATTTAACCACAGTATTCCCGTGCGTCTCTTCCATAACAGAAGAAAGAGCATCCCAAGACCCCAAGTCATTCCAGTCAAAATTAGCTGGCATAACGGCGATACGATCTGATTTTTCCATGATGGCATAATCAATCGAGTCACTCGGAAGTTTCTCGTAAACTGTCTTTAATTTAGCAGGAGTTTTCACCGTCTTCATCAACGCTTCAAAATGCTTAAACATTAAAGGCGCGTGTTCTGCAAACTCTTCTAAGAAAACTTTAATCGGCGCTACAAACATCCCTGCGTTCCACAGGTACTGCCCGCTCTTCACATACTCAGTCGCTAATTCAAAATGCGGTTTTTCTTTAAAGCGCGACACTTTAAAAGCTTCTTCGTTTAAAAGTTTACCTTTTTGAATATACCCAAACCCCGTATGAGGAAAGTTCGGTGTAATCCCGATTGTCACGATCTGCTGATTCTTGTGAGAAAACTCAGCCGCTTTTTTAATCGTCGAATGAAATCCTTTTTTATTTAAAATAACATGGTCAGAAGGAACGATCGTGATGACATCATCTTCACTCACACCTTTTTGTAAAAGGGCCGCAAGCGACATCAAAATACACGGAGCTGTATTTCTTCCCGTTGGCTCGAAGATAATCCCGTTTGTATTAATCTTCCCGGCACTGGCCGCTTTACAAAGTTTTTCCTGCTCTTTTACTGTAACGACAAAACGTTTATCTTTTACGATAAAGCGGTCAAAGCGCTCCAGCGTTTCTTCCAGTAAACTTTTTTCACTCGTAAGACTTAAGTATTGTTTTGGTTTTTTAGAAGTCGATTCCGGCCAAAAGCGCGTGCCTTGACCACCGGCCATAATAAGTGCGTACAGATCGTAAGTTTTTTTCATGTGAGCGCCTATGGCATTTTGATGATGGTGTAGTCTTGTCCCATAAAAAGAGACTTCTCTCTTCCTACGTAAGCTTTTGCCTCTTCAGCAGTATTGAAAGCTTCAAGGCTCACACGGTACCACGTCCCCTTTCCTTTAATCTCAATTTGATTAATGATCGGGTTGTATCCACGTGCTCTGAAACCTTCTGCAAAACTCTCTGCTTCTTTAAGAGTTCTGTGACTACCTAATTGAATTGTGAATTTTCCGCTTAAGGCGTCTTTAATGGTTGAAGCTGCCGGCCCTTCAGTTGCCACACTCATATTGCTTCCATGAGCGGCCGCACCTGATTGCCCACCAAACTCTTCACTGATTTTTTCCTGAAGCTTGTGTTCGATGTCCGAACTCTCTACTGTACTTGATTCTGGATTAGCTTTAATCTTTGATAGCTCTTCTTCTTTATTAGAGAGAAGCTCCACAACTTTCTTTTGATCTTCTGGAGTGATACCTGCCATCTCCATTGAATAATTCTTTCCGATCTTAACCCCTAAAACAAATGAGGTGACGGCAATCAGAATCATAAAAATGAAAATAAGCGCTACTTCTTTTTTTGCAAAGACATACAATTTAGTTTTTGAATCCATAGATAAATTTTAAACGTGATCTCGCTCGCTTGCAATGGCCTTTTTTTACCGCAGTTCATAACGAGGACCACTCTCCCGGACCTACCTTACCACTTTCAAATGCTTTCGTACCCAAAAATCCGGCACACCCCGTGCAATCTGCCCCTACATCAAAGGGGGAATCTATGTTTAAACTTAAAAAATTTGCAAAACTTACCAAAAATCAAAAAGGCCAGGGAGTCATGGAGTATGTCATTATCTCTAGCTTAGTCGGAATCGTCTGCATCACTGCCGTTAAACAGTTCGGTAATGTCATTGAAAAGCGTGTGGAAGTCATGAAGGAGTCTATCTCTAACAACATCACGACTGAAGTTCAGGGTAAGAAATAGCATGATCCTGAGTTACATCCTGACATTTAGCCTTCTAATTATGTCGGTCATTAAATTCGTGGGTGCCATGAAATACTCTGATGACCAAATAACAAAAAAGAGAACTGAATTCATTCAGGAAACCAAAAAATCTCATCAGGACGGCAGCATCACATTGATGGCCGTCCTTTTAACTTTCATGATCTCCTCTCTTCTCATGTTTTTTGCCTACAAGTTTAAAATTGAGCTCCAAGAGGCCCGCTACAGAAAAGAGAGCTATCTTTGTTTTAAATACCTCAATGTCGAAACCCAGAACTATGTCACGGACATGGCCAAATTCAACTGGGCCCTCCGCATTGCTTATGCTGCTATCTTCTCCGGCGTGGCCACCGCCAAAGCAAAGATGGCTCACCAAGGGATCGTGATCACTAGGAATGCCAGACATTTTTACTATATTAAAAACCTCATCTCTAATCAGTACTGTAAAAATGCCGTTTCCAATTTTTCATATTTGAAAAATCTGCCTTTTGAAACTAATCAGGCCTACGTACTAAACACCAATATCGATGCGACTTCAAAACTAAGAGAGAAAGAATGGACCATCACTTATTACAAAAATCCAAATGGCGTACGTTTCAAGAATACCTTCTGCCTGACGGCCACCATGTCCGCAGAAAGCGCCTTCAACCCGGACTTCAAAATCAAAACGGCCGAAATTTCAATGAAGGGTTTTTCACAATTGAAATGCTTATCTGGATCTCAATAATTCTTTTGCTTCTCGTCGCCTACTTCTCTATTAGTAAGGTCTATATCACTGAGCACCGTGAACTACAGAAGGAGTATAAAGATGAATGGAATAAGCTCGACGCTAAAAGAAGAAATTAAAAAATCACAAGACTCTAAGAAAAAAGAAAAATTCAAATTTATTGCGGCCATTGTGGTGACCAACCTCATGGTCGCACTCTTATGTCTGCCTTCTTCTAAAGAAGAAAACAAGGTCCCAGAAAAAATTGTAAAAACTCTGCATGCCAATCACCAGATGATGGTTCTCCCCCTACAGGCACTGGTTTCCAGCGCTCACGAAACAAACCCTGAAACACCCGTCTCCCTGGTCTCTCGAGATAAAAAAATCATCAGCGTGAAGGCCTATCTGCACGAAGAAGTGAAGTCATCAAACGAAGTCACTCAATTCAAAATAGAAATATCCAATGCTGATGTGGTGAAAGTAAGTCAAGCAACAGACTCAGGTGTGATAGCTGTTCCTTATGTGGAAAATAAAAAAACGACTTCCATCAAAAGAGGATCAAAATATGAAGTCTCACTTTAAAAGTTTTTTAGTCGCTATGATGCTGATGAATTCAACAGCATCCTACTCCCGCGATATCATCCTGATTGAAAACCTGGCCGATAATCAGTCAGGACAAACACTACTAAGAATCATCCAGCAGAAATTCAACATTCCCAGAAAGCTCATCACTTATAGGAATGTAAATCGTGAGTGCATGAAAAAAAGCGATGCGATTATGCAGTTGTGTTTAAAAGCTGACGGTGAAATGGATATTGTGAAGATAAATAAATTTGTAATTGAAGAGACGTTTCGAGTTTTTGCAGAGGCGGGAGAATAATGAAAATAGAAAATAGATCACAAAAAAAGCATGCTGGCCGAAACCTTAGTCTCGGCCAACTAGTTCAAAACTATTTTGTAGCAGTTGCTTTAGTTGCAGTAGCTTCAGGGTGGATAGCAAACTTAGGAGTAGTTCCTTTGTTTCTGTTAGCAGCCTTTCTCTTTGCACCAGCGTTCTTTGCTTTTCTTAATCTTCTGTTTGTAGTTACACACGTTCTTGAAACCATCGGAAAACTCCTCTATAACCGCGACAATAACCGCAGGATCAACACTAATATTTCTTCTAATTTAAATAATTCGAACTTTAAGTTGTCTTTTTTACCGATTCTCAGTCAATGTGTCAAAGGAATCTTTGGATTTCTCCTCTTAAATCTACTGTTTACTGGGACATCGCTCCAAGCGGAAGACTACATAATATCCCGCGGACAGTCCATGAGTCTGAAGCTTCCGGATATGACTAGATTCAATGTCGGCAACAAAGAAGTGCTCACATATAAGCTAAATGAAAGTAATAAGACCCTTTTAATCCGTGGAGTAAGCCTTGGGGCCAGCGAAATACTGGTTTGGAACAAAGGTCAGGAGCTGCCGGAGTCTCACCAAATTTTTGTTATTTCAAAGGTCCAGGAGGCCAAACTATTACACCTCGCACAACTACTAGGAGGCCTGGGACTGGAAACAAAAGTGCGTCTTCCTCATCTTCAGGTCAGCGGGGAGATCGTCTCCCTTAAACAATATTTACAGTACAAAAAGATTCAAAACCAAAACAGCGACATCATCCTCGATGAGGCCAGACTTAAAACGGAACTTAAAAGAGAGATCCTGGCCGACGTGTTTCAGCTCTTTTTTAATGACTACAAAGATTCAATTAAATGCGAAGTGAATTTTTCGGAAGTCACTTGTTTGTATCCGGCCAATGAAGCTCCAAGTGCTACGCTAAAAAAACATTTGAGCGATAAATACAGAGTCATGTTTATTGAACACAACAATCAAAAGCTCAGGTCTAATTACTCTTTTAAAATGAAACTCATCCAGATGGAGCAAATGGATGGTGAAGAACTACGACTTGGTTTAGAGCAGCTCAGTGCTTCCCTTGGTGATTTGATTTCGATTCCGCTCAATAAAATTGTCGAAAAAAATGCTGTTTTACTGGCCCAGAAAAAAGTTCAGATGAACACTCTGGCGGAGCCGGTTGGATTAATTCGTCCGATGAGTCCTGCTGAATTTCAAATTGGGGCAGATGTTCCTTATACGATCACTGGAAAAGAAGGTTACGCTCAAACACAATGGCAGTTTGCCGGGTTAAAAGTCAAAATTACGCTGGAGAATATGGGAGATAAAGTTCAAATCACTTATGAAACTGAACTGACAAAACCCTCGAGTGAAAGCAATGGTTCCATCAGTGGAAACAAAGAAAAATCTTCGATCGTCATTGATTTAAACTCGCCTACTCAGATTTTTCAGATCTCTTTAAAGACAGAGGCCAAAGGTGTTGATCAGATGCCTTTTATTAATCGCATTCCACTCTTGGGTGAACTTTTCAAATCAAAGAGCTCACAAAACAATTACAAAATGATCACGGGAATTATCGAGGTTAAACTTCATGAATAATTTATTAGTTGAGTATCAGCACGACATCCTTATTCTTTTTAAAAATCATTATCGCAGGATGATTACAAAAAGTGTCGATGTTCTTTTCAGTGAAATCGTCGAGATGGTAATGAGTGATTTAAATATTAAAATCTCTTCCATGAGTCAAGAGACCCAGTTTTTAGAAAACTGGTTTAATAATGTTCATCACCAGGTCTACTTGCAAGCATTCACGAAAAATCCTTTTACTGAAATCATTTTTCACTCACATGAAAGTGTTCAGGTCATTGGACTTCATGAAAAGACAAGCTTTGCACTTGAAGAGATTGAGGCCGCAGACTTTCAATTAAGCCTGGAAGTTCTCGCCCTTAAACATCAGGTCAGCTGGAATTTTCAGGAACCGTTTTCAAGCTTTAATGTCAGGCTAGGTGATTTAAATTTGAGAGCGACACTGATTCATTTTTCCACTTCGGCCAACAATAAATCGAAAGTTTTTTTACGGTCCATTCCCAGTGATAAACCATCCATTGATTTGTTTAAACTAGAGTCCTCTCCCCTTGAAATTGTGAAGAACATTATCGCAGAAAAAAAGAATGTCCTTATTTCCGGTGGGACAGGTTCCGGGAAAACGACCTTGCTTCGAAGTCTTCTAGCGCTTATTCCTGATGAAGAGCATTTAATTGTTTTAGAAGACACATATGAAATTTTAAATCATCATCCGGGACAGACTTCATTCCTGGCCAGCAAAGGTCAAAATAATAAATCCCTGAAAGATTATTGTGCTTACTCACTTCGTATGAGCCCTGACAGATTGATTGTAGGAGAGATGCGCTCAACTGAAGTCGTGCCTTTTTTATTGGCCATGAATACCGGGCATAAAGGTCTTATGAGCACGATCCACGCCAGCTCAGCGCTAGATGCGCTCTCGCGTATCTCGCTTTTATTTTCACTGTTTTCAGAATCAAACGACATCTCGTTTGCTCTGGTGACAAAGCTGGTTTGTAAAAATGTCGACTATGTTGTGCACATGGAACATAAAAAAATAAAAGAGATCTGCCGAGTTATCGGCAGTGACCAAGAGACACCATTTTATGAAAGACTTTATGAAGCTTAGTAATGAGCGACTAAGATCTCATGGGCCTTAATAAGCGCCAAAGTAGGATCAGAGTTCACCACTTTAAAGCTTACAGAAACTGACGTGAGATCGTAGAAATCAAAAGCGGTCTCACCTAGGTATCCACGCAAATCAGCAACTAAATTGGGAGACTGATCTAAGTGGCATCCGATGAAAGAGACAATTGCGTACTCTTTCTTTTGAAGAAACGTCACAGCTTTTAAAGCGAACTTTCCATCCTGAAATTTAGTGATGGTTGTTCCACCAGCTTCAGGGTGAATGCTTGATCCAACAAAAACCGGAATATCTTTTCTCTTTGTTGGAAGGAGTGTCGTAGGAAATAAAACTTTTGCTCCAAGGCTCGCTAGTGCAGTGGCCTCGTCATAAGACAAGGTCGAAATAAACTTTGCGTTTTTAACTAAACGTGGATCAGAGCTTGCAATACCTGCTACGTCCGTCCAGATTTGAACTAAACTAGCATCGATAGCTTCTCCGAAAAGGGCAGCTGAGTAATCAGAGCCTTCTCTTCCAAGTGTTGTTGTATTGTTCAAAAGATCCTGGCCAATAAAGCCTTGAGTGACGATGATTGAATTTTTATTTAAGTGTGGATAGATCAGCTCACGGGTTTTTTCCGCGATCAAATCAATTTGAGGCTCTGCTTTTTGGAAGTCAGAGTTTGTTTTAATAACATCTCTGGCATCAAGCAGAGTCACTTTGTGATCTGGCATACGCAAGCGGATTAAATCAGAAACTAAAAGCGAAGACATGCGCTCCCCAACACTATAGAGCTGATCCATAATTTTTGGTGTGAACATACGAGCGTTTAGAATCGTATCACCGATATGTTTCACTTCATCGTATAAATGTTTTAACTCTGTGTGAACCATTTCACTTGAGAAGAGTTCATTGGCAATTGTCGTGTGGCGATTAGAGAGCTCCAGGATCAATGATCCTAGCGTCTCACTATCGCCTCTTTCAGCGGCGCGAGCGATAAACTCTAACTGGTTTGTCGTATTTTGAGTGGCAGAGATAACCACGATTCTAATATCAGGGTTTGCATCTACCACGTTAGCGACACGAAGCATGGCCTCGGCATCTTTAACACTACTTCCACCAAATTTAGCGACGATCCACTTTGACATGCTGGCCTCTTAATCTCTCGTAAGTTTTTTGTAAGAAGTTTTGCTTGGGATAAGAGCTTTATCACCAAGGCGCTTTTTCTTATCTTCTTCATAATCAGAGAAGTTCCCGTCGAAGAATACCACCTGGTCACCTTCAAAAGCGATCATGTGAGTGGCAATTCTATCCAGGAAGAAACGATCATGGGAAATAACTACGGCGCACCCTGCGTATTCCATTAGGGCCTCTTCAAGCGCTCTAAGTGTGTTAACGTCAAGGTCGTTGGTTGGCTCATCCAGAAGTAAAACGTTTCCTTCTTCCTTTAACATCGCTGCTAAGTGAACACGGTTTTTCTCACCACCAGATAATTCTTTAATGCGTTTACCTTGGTCTTCACCGTTGAAGTTGAAACGCGAAATATAAGCGCGTGCGTTGACTTCACGACCACCAAGTTTTAGTAGATCTAATCCACCAGAGATTGCTTGAAGAACAGTTGTTTCAGGATCAAGAGTTCTGTCCTGATCAACGTAAGCAAGCTTAACTGATTCACCGATAGAGATAGTTCCTTTAGTAGGCTCTTCTTTTCCTGTGATCATTCTAAATAGTGTTGTCTTACCGGCACCGTTTGGCCCGATAACACCAACGATTCCCCCAGGAGGAAGTTTGAAGTTTAGGTTTTCATAAAGAAGTCTGTCACCGTATGCTTTTGCAACATCTGTGAACTCAACAACTTTTTGACCAAGACGAGGCCCTGGTGGAATAAAGAGTTCGTTCGTCTCGTTTCTCGCTTCCGTTTGAACTTGTTGACGTTTTTCGTACTCTGCAATTCTCGCTTTAGATTTTGCCTGACGAGCTTTAGGAGCAGCACGAATCCACTCCAACTCTTCTTTAAGGGACTTTTGTCTTTTTGATTCAGTCTTTTCTTCTTGAGCTAAACGTTTAGATTTTTGCTCAAGCCATCCAGAGTAGTTCCCTTCGTATGGAATCCCTTGACCACGGTCAAGTTCTAGAATCCATCCAGCAACGTTATCCAAGAAGTATCTATCGTGGGTAACGGCAATGATCGTACCTTTGTAAGCTTGAAGGTGACGCTCTAACCACCAAACTGTTTCAGCATCAAGGTGGTTGGTAGGCTCATCTAGAAGTAAAATATCTGGTTCTTGAAGAAGAAGTTTACATAGAGCAACCCTTCTCTTCTCTCCACCTGAAAGCACTCCACACTTTTGATCAGCTGGAGGACAGTTTAGTGAATCCATAGCAAGATCAAGACGTGAATCTAAATCCCATGCATTGGCAGCATCAAGTTTATCCTGTAGGTCTGCTTGTCTTGTATAAAGTTTATCCATTTCAGCATCAGTATGTTCTTCACCGAAAGCTGCGTTCACTTCATCAAATTCGCGAAGAAGATCGACAACGTGTTGAGCTCCTTCTTGCACAACTTCTCTAACCGTTTTATTCGGATCAAGTTGTGGGTCCTGCTCAAGGTATCCTACTGTGTAGCCTTTTGATAAAGTTGTTTCACCTAGGTGATCTGTATCAAGGCCTGCCATAATTTTTAAAAGTGTCGACTTACCTGAACCGTTTAATCCAAGTACACCAATCTTAGCGCCGTAGTAGTATGAAAGACGGATGTCTTTTAAAACATGTTTTTGTTTGTAGACTTTGCCTACTTTATTCATGTTATAAATAATTTGTTTATCGTTCACGTATGACATGGTTTTTCCTAGTTAAATGGAGTCTCGAATAAACACCTAATTTACCTAAAAAAGCGCTATTGTTCCATGAAAAATTGAAAAATTGAGTAGAGATAAAAAAAGTAGGCCGGCAAAAAGAAGAAAGCGAGCACAATAAATTTCAGTGCGTCTAAATGCTTAAGAAAGCGCTCGAAACTCACCTCTTTTAAATGCCAAAGCTCACGAATAATCTCAGATGCCTCTGTTTTAGGAGAGATTCCGTTTTCCTTCCAGCGATTAACCAAGGTAAGCAGTCTTGAGGCACATGGCGAAAAAAGCTTTTCCTTCATCAAAGACCCCTCCAAAACCCGTGACTCGCTCAATGTTTGACTCACCGGTATGCCAATTTCGACTAAACTGACAAACAAATACAGTCTCTCAATCCCTTCTGAGAATTTGTGAAAGGTATAAGATTTCAACTTTTTTAAAGTAAAGTTGAAAACAAAAATCCCTAGGATTTGGATACTAAAAATGAAGAGCAAATGAGAAATTCGGAGCGGTAGTTCGGCCATAGTGGATGAAAAAAAGATAAAACACCACGTGGTGATTGTGATCACTACAAACTGTAAATTCCCTCCCATTGTATTGCTTTGAAGCTTCGATTCAAACTGCAAATCTTTAGTAAGATTTAAACGAAGTTCTGGCAAAATAGTCTTCAGGCTTATGCCTCTTTTTTGATGAAAACCAATCAGGTCAAACAACAAACTGGTGTAAAATTTGTACCGTGGTATAGATTCGTTAGTGGTTTTCACACCCATTGCCAGTTTGGCTTCCAAACTTGGTAAAAATGAAAGTAAGGCCTCGCCATTTTTTTGTTCTTTTTGCAGTGGATTTTTAGCCTTGAACTCCATCAAATAAGTGAAACATCGTTGCATAAAAATCCACGATTTTTCCCAAATACGATCTGGCAATAAAAGAATGAATGAGAGAAGCGCACAATAGATAAATATTTTTGTCATCATGGGGCTTCGTGAGCAATTATCTCTCCATAATTGGCACTTCACAATTGACGTAAGAATTCATATTTGAAATATTTAGTGGATGAGTGAAATTTCAAAAAAACAAAATGATATCGCAGAAATCGGACGCATCCAAAACCCTGATCTGTCCGACTACAATCCCCTTCAGGAAAAGATTGATTATCTTGAGGCCCGCATAAAACTCCTGGGAGATATCTGTACTGAAATTAACCCTTATGAGTCCATCCCTGATGAACTGAAAATGAAGCTTCTGGATTTCAACATCCTTGATCTTAATGATCCATTCAAAGTGACCAATAAACTTTTAATGCTTCTTGAAGACACGATTGATGAACTTCATGTCATCAAACCTTACGACGATAGTAACAGCACGGTTAAAGAAATCCTCTAATGAACAAATCAATACCTAAGGTCAACTTACATCCGGCCTCTTGCAAATACTTAAAGCTCGGGCATCCATGGATTACTGATGACAGCTACACAAAAAAGTTTCCTAAAGATGCTTTCTTTTTAATCGGTGTCGATGAAAAGAACCGCCAGGATGTGGCCCTACTTATCAATGATCCTCAACATAAGACGGTCAAGGCCAGATTATGGAGTTTGAATAAAGCTGAATGGACATTGGATTTCAAAGAAGTCTTAGCTTCAAGAATTAAAACGGCCATTGATTTAAGACGTCCACTGATGAGTGAACGCGAGAATATTTTTTTAATTAACGGTGAAAGTGATGGTCTTCCAGGACTACTCGTTCAATTGTTAAAAAATGAGTTGATGATTCAGTACTATGCAATGTTTTGGAAAGATCAGGAATCAGTTCTGGTTGAATTCTTAAAACAAAACCTGCCAGAGATTAAAGATGTCTGGATTCAAGAGCGAAACTTCGATCAGGCTAAGGCCATCAGGTGTCTAAACGCTGCTAAGAACTCTTCGGAGTTTACACTGAAAGAATTTGGACTTAACTACCAGATCAAAATCAATCAGCATTATGATTTTGGTATCTATAGCGATATGAGTGCCATTAGAAAAAACATGCGCCCGTATCTGCAAAATAAAAAGAGTCTGTTGAACCTCTTCAGCTACACTGGAGCTTTTTCAGTTTACTGCTTAGGCATGGATTTCGAAAACGTTGTGTCTGTAGATCTCTCGCCTAAATATCTTGCCTGGCTTGATGAGAACTTAGCACTCAACCCACAATTAAAAAAAGACAACCACTCTAGTATTTGTATGCCTAGTGAGCGTGCGATGGATAAACTCATCAATGAAAAAATGAAATTTGAAGTGATCGTCTGCGATCCTCCAAGTGCTTCAAGTGATGGGAATAAAGTCTCGAGTGCTCTTAAGTCTTATGAGAATCTTCTGCCACAGATGCTGGAGTTATTAGATGAAGAAAAAGGTCAGATCTTTGCTTTTCTAAACACTCACACTATCAGCTGGACAAAGTTCGAAGAGAAACTTAAATCAATCGTCGATGCCTCTAAGTTTAAAAATAAAGTTATCATTGGAAAGCGCTTCAAATTAAGTGAAGACTGCGTGCCTTTAAAAGGATTCCATGAAGGTGACTATCTAAAAGGCTTTTTAATTGAATTTAAGTGATCAGAAAAAATGCACAGAAGGATACAAATGAATTGGAGTATGCTCATCCCGCTATTCATTGGATGCGTGGGGATTTTACAAGGAACACTTAACCGTCAGGTTGCAACTCATATCGGAGTGGCCCAAGCGACTTTAATCACCAATGCGGTGACAGTTATCATTTGCATTGGCTTTTACTTTTTAGTTAAAAGCACGCCAGACCTGGTTCCTGAATTTTTCCAGGTCAAAGCTCCTATCACAACTTACAAGTGGTGGTTTATTTTCCCACCTATTTTTGGATTTTGTATTATTGCAGGAATGCCTTTTGCCTTTGCTAAACTTGGTGCAGTGAAAGTGACGGTGTTATTGGTTGCAGCTCAGATGACCACAAGTGTGATCTGGGATATTTATGTTGAAGACATTGGAATTAATTTAATGAAATTTGCCGGTATCATCTTCGCGCTTATCAGCGTGGTGCTTGTTACTCTGGCAAAGAATTAGGAGATAGCGATGGTTTATGCTGGATTTTGGAAACGCGCGGCCGCGTTCATTATTGATGCTTTAGTTATTTGGGTGATCATGGCGATTCTTTTCGTCGTTGCATTCTTCCCACAAATCCTGGCCTTCATCCTAGGTGGTTTTTACCATTTAGTGTTTGAAACATCTCCACTAAGAGCAACTCCAGGTAAAGCTCTTATGAAAATTGCTGTGCTAAAAGCAGATGGAAGACAATTGACGATCAAGGATTCAATTATCAGATATGGTCTGTCTTGGGTTTCAGGGATGTTTTTATGTCTAGGGTATTTCATTTCACTCTTCACTGAAAAAAAGCAGACTTTCCACGACATGGTTGCTGAGACTGTAGTTGTCGAAGAGACATTTGCTGAACATAACTTCTGGCAGATTTTCGTCGCTCAATGCAAAGTGATTTTTGCGACAGATAAAGGATCAAATAATTCTTCGGAAAAACGTGTAGACTCTCAATCTCTTGAAGAGCTCTACAACCTTTACCAAAAAGGGATTTTAACTGAAGAAGAGTATAAAGCTAAAAAAGAAGAGTATCTAAAAAAATTATAAATTCTAAATGATAGGATTGATCATCGAGCAAATAACGGTGATCAATCCTCCTAATGGGATGACTGCCCATAAAGGAAACTTGCTCTTTAGTGTAATGAAAAAACTTACTATCATCAGGACTCCCAGAGCAGGTGTCATATTCACTCCCACTCCAAGCTTATAGACAGCAACAATAATCGGCCCCACAACAGCAGCAACGGCACCAAAAATAAAATCATTAATCCATACTTTTCCTTTTAGTTTTTTTACAACTAAAGGAAACCATGTCGACATGTGAAAAAAAGCTGCTCCGAAAATACTAACTGTAGCAACGACGGCACCATTCATTCCATAAAGTTTATGGCCAATATATGTTGCGGTGATGACGACCGGGCCAGGAGTCATCTGTCCAAATGCAAGCGCATCTAAAAACTCACTTTGAGAGAGCCAGTGGTATTTTGTGACGACATCATTTTGCAGCATAGGAACGATTGCCAGACCACTTCCAAAAACTAAAGCTCCTGCCTTAAAACAAACCAAAGCAAGTGTACCTAAATCAAATAATCTTTTACTGGCAATCAACATCATTCCAAAACCAAGAATAATGACAGGCTCCAGACCTGGATGAAAATAATTAATAACTCCTGAAGCAATAACTAAAAACCAGAAAAAAATATTTGTCTCTCTTCCTTTAACTAACCCCTTCAGACTTCCTAAAATCACTCCTAAAGCTGTCACTTGCATTCCAATCATCAAGACATGAACAAAAGTGATGTGAGAAAGAGAGCTAAAAAACATTGAAAAAAGTATCATCAGAAAAAATGCTGGAAGATTTAATGCCAATCCTGCAAACAATCCCCCCCAAAAACCAGCTCGCAATCTTCCTAGAAAAACGGCCGTCATAAAAGCAATCGGCCCAGGCATTGCTTTTATCAATGCAAAAGTTGAATTGAATTCTTCATGAGTCAACCACTGCCTTTTCTCAACAGTATCTTTCTGCATACTCGAGACAAGCGCCAACGGCCCTCCGAAGCCGAATACTCCGAGGCGTAAAAAATAAAAAAAGACTTCTTTGTATAATTCCATATAATTTTGAGCAAAAAAAAGCCTCCCGTGAGGGAGGCCAGTCTTTAGATTTTAAGATTTAACGATTCTCGTTCTCCAAGCTCTAATATCCGGAGCCAGGTAGTCATACTTCATAGAAGCTAATGTGTATGAAGCGTATTCGTAGTCAGTCGTGTGAGTTAAACACTCAGTCGGACAAACTGTCGTACACAGTCCACAGTACATGCAAAGTGCAGTATCGATAGTGTATTGCTTAAGATCTAAACGAATCGGTGTACCGTCTTTCGTTTTAATTTTTGGAGCGTCTGTTGGTCTTTTTACTGCTGCAATGTAGATACAATCTACAGGGCAAGAAACTGCACACTGAAGACATGAAATACAGTTTTCAGCATCGTTATAAAGACGTGAACGTGAATTACTTGGTAACTCTTCTCTTACTTCCGGGTATTCGATTGTTACTGTATCTCTTCCCCAAACGTACTTGAAGGTAATTCCCATACCAATCGCTGTTGATTTAACAGCGTAATAAACGTTTTTAAACCACTGGCAAAATGTCAGTTCTGGTTCAATGTTTTTCTTAAGGTGAATCGTGTCCATATTTATTCCCTAATAATTATTCTTAAAATTAACGGTCTACTTCACCTAATACGATGTCGATACTTCCTACCGAAGCAACTAGATCGGCAACCATCTGCCCTGGAGCAATAACTGGAAGCATAGATACGTGAGTAAAGCATGATGACTTAACTTTTAATCTGTATGGAGTTTTTCCACCGTCAGAAATTAAGTGGTAACCTAACTCTCCACGAGGACATTCAGTTCTCATGTAACATTCACCAGCTGGAACCTTGATGATTTTTGAAACTTTACCCATAACCGGGCCTTCTTCAATTCCTTCAAGAACCTGACGAACGATTTTAATCGATTCAAGCATTTCGAAAACTCTAACGTAGAATCTATCCCAGCAGTCCCCCACTGTTCCTTTTTCCCCTTTTCCAACAATAACGTCGAAATCGAATTTTTCGTAAATTCCGTATGGACGATTTTTTCTTAGATCCCAGTTAACACCAGAACCACGAAGAACCGGCCCAGTCGCTCCGTAATCGAAACACTGCTCTTTCGTTAGAACACCAACATTCGCTGTTCTTTCGATAAAGATTTTGTTTTCCCCTACTAGTGCGAAGTATTTATTCAATGCACCTTCGAAGTAGTCACAGAATTCAGCAACACGTCTTAATTGATCGTCGTTAATGTCATTCCATACACCACCAATCCAGATGTAGTTATAAAGCATACGTGCACCTGACAATTCTTCAAGAAGTCTCAGGATTTGCTCTCTATCTTGAGCAGCATAAAGGAAAGGAGTGAAAGCTCCCATATCGATGGCGTATGTTCCGAAGTAAATAAGGTGCGAAGCCATTCTTTGAAGCTCGGCAACTAGAACTCTGATGTACTCAGCACGTTTTGGAACTTCAGTTCCCAGCATTTTTTCTACTGTTAAAACGTAACCTAACTCCATCCCCATAGCAGCAACGTAGTCCATACGATCTACGAAAGGAATAACTCCTCTGTAGTCCAGGTTCTCAGCATGCTTTTCGAAACATCTGTGAAGGTATCCGATATGTGGAATCGCTTCTACAACGATTTCAGAGTCAGTTTTGATTTCAAGTCTTAATACACCGTGAGTGGCAGGGTGTTGAGGACCCATATTAAGAGTAAGCAGGTCAGATTTTAAAATCTCCTGATCACCTAATAAGATTTTTTCTTCTTCTACGTGATGACTAGACATTATTCACCATCCTTTGCTTCTTCAGCGTCGTCTCCACCTGAAGAATCTTTCCAGCTAGCAGATACCTTCTTAGGATCGCCAATTTGTTCTTTAAGTTTTTTACCGAAGAAGTGATCTTCAGTATTAATTTTTCCTGGAGGGTTAACAACCATGTCTAAGTATGTTTCCTGAACCACGTAGTCTTTACGTAGTGGATAACCTTGCCAGTCGTCCGGAGTCAGGATTCTTCTATGGTCAGGGTGACCAACAAAGTTCACACCGATCATGTCGTAAGTTTCGCGCTCCTGGAAATTAGCGGCACTCCAAACACTCACTACTGAGTTAATTTTTGGAAGTGTATCTCTGTTATTTCCCTGACCATTTCCTCTTGGAAGTTTTACTTTTAGTAAAAGCTCAAGATTCTTAGTGTAGTCAGCTAAGATATATGTAAGTTCGATTCTATCTGCGTAGTCAGTTCCAGTGATAACTTGAAGAACGTTGAATCCTTCACTCTTAAGTGCTTTACACACTTCAAGAATTTTTTCAGCTTCAACTGTAATTGATGAGTCACCAACAGTTGCCGTGTTAACGACAGCGTTTGATCCTGATACAAGAGAGTTTAATTTTTCTGCGATTTGATTATGCATGTTTTACCCACTTATCGCGAAGAAGTCTCTCGTTTGCGATTTTCTTTTGAAGTGTCATTACACCTTCGATTAAAGCTTCTGGTCTTGGAGGACAACCAGGAACGTAAACGTCTACAGGAACAACTTCATCAACGCCTTTTAGAACGTGATAACCGTGTTGCCAGTATGGTCCACCTTTATTTGCACATGAACCCATCGAGATAACATAACGAGGCTCAGGCATTTGTTCGAATAGAGTTTTAATTCTTGTCGCCATCTTAAGAGTTACAGTTCCTGCAACAATCATTAAGTCAGCACGTCTTGGAGTGGCCATGAAAGCCCCACATCCGAAACGCTCAAGATCGTACTTCGATCCACCAGTTGCCATCATCTCGATCGCGCAACAAGCGAGACCAAAAGTCATAGGCCATAGTGAGTTCTTGCGACCCCAGTTTAAAAAATCATCTACCTTCATCATGACGACGCTGTCTTGCATCTCGTGCTCCTATATTTGATACGCACAAAGTTCTTTCAATTAAATCTTTACAATTATTACACAAATTTTACCGACGGTACCAGTTGTCGTCAATGAAAAGTGAGAGTTAAAGCGATAAAATTAGACAGGTATTTATGACGAGATGTGCTTTCAAAAAATCTATTTAGAAACAAATCTATCACAGCGTGATTTGAAATCTTCGAACATTAAACGAAAATCCTGAGTGTCCTTATTAGCATCGACACTGGCAGGGTTTCTTCCTAGTTTGTCTTGCATAAGAGTGATGCGGTTCTGGTCGTTTTTGCAAACTCTATCCATAATATTGACGTATTCTTTCACTGCAGCAACGGGATATGGAAGGCCCCAGGCCGACGATATAAACAAAGCTTCGCTATTTGATGCTTGTGGCAACTCAGCAGCTGCAATGGCGAACTTATCCAAATCTTTTTTCAAATTGTCGTAATGGTTCCCTACTTTGTAGAACTCCTGGATACCAAGTTCCTTTGATACGCTGCCAATCTTCTGGTCAAAAACCTTCTGACAGTTAGATCGGGCAAAACCTACCCCTGGAAGGAGCTCCTGAAGAACCTTACATTCCACCATATAAGCGTCGACTTCTCCGCCACGGCCTTCAACTGTACTTTTAATGAAGTCTTTTAAGTGAAATCTTGAATCATAGGGATTAAAGGGTTCGCGGTAAGTGTAATGAGTCAGCTCATGAGCAAAATCTAATAAAGCATCCAGGGTTTTAAGATGTTTATTAAGATAGACCTTGGATTTCGTTTCATACATAACATTGGCCGGATTTGAGGCCGAAAAACGACGGATTAGAGTCGTATCCGTTAGAGACCCATCCCCGATTGCCACTACATCAAAAAGAGTAAGCCCTTGCTGAGCGGCCTTTTCAGTGGCCTTGGCGATGACTTTTTTACCAGTGGTGTACTTCTTTAACCCTTCCACTAGACGTCTAAAATTCTCTTCATCAGAGCGGCTGGCCTTAAACCATGGTTCATTGAAGTTCAGCGACTCTTCGATATCGAATTTCGTCGCGGCAGTACTCACGCCAGGAAGGCAAAATAAGGCGATAAATACTGGAATAATAAAGACAGCTCTTTTCATAGAGAACCTATCGGCTGTCTATTAGTTGGGCTTAACAGGTAATCTTTACAATATTACTTGAGGGTTTTTATGGGGAATGTATGATTCGGTAACACAAAATGAACCACTACAAACTTTGGAGAGACTATGAAATCACTTATCGCCGTTCTTGCTATCGCTATCTCTGCTAACGTTCACGCTTACTCTTCAGGAGCTGTAACGTTTTACGTTTCTGCTTCACCACTTTTAACATCTGCTACAACTTCAGGTGGAGTACAAAAAGCTGAAGCGAACGCTATCATCAACGACGCTCAGGAACTAATGCAATCTGGAAATGCTTCAGTATTTTTAGCTGAAAAAATTCAATTAGCAAAAGAAGTAAACCCTGGTGCATCTGATGCTGAAGCTCTTGAAATGTTATTAAACGAAGCTGAGTCAATTCTTAACTAATAATATTGCTTACTAACAACAACGAACTACAAACTTTTTAGGAGATTTTATGAAATTTACAATCGCAATGCTTTCTCTAGTTGTTTCTGCTAACGTATTTGCTTACTCAATTACTGATTCATCAGTATTAACTTCTGCTTCTCCACTTCTTTCTACTGCTACAACTTCAGGTGGATTACAAAAAGTTCAGGCAAACGCTGTACTTAACGACGCTCAAGAAATGCTACAAACTGGTGAAGCTTCATCATTCCTTGCTCAAAAAATTAAAGAAACTCAAGATCTAAATGAAGGTGCTTCTGAAGCTGAAGCTCTAGACATTTTAGTTGAGTCAGCTCAATCAATTCTTTCTAAGTAATTTTTGAAACATTGATATAGAAAGGGCCTGTGCAATCAGGCCCTTTTTTATTTCGAAACTATCTAAGCAGCCTTCCCGTTTACTGTTTGATAAAGTTCCGAAGACATTTCTTTTAATACATCTGCTCTATCTGATAAATCTTTTGCTGCTTTGGCCACTGAATGTGTGACACTTGAATTTTCATTTGTCGCTACATCAATCTGCCCCATAGCATTGGTGATTTCCTGAATCCCTTTTGACTGCTCACTTGAAGCTTTCGAGATTTCATCAATCAATCCGTTTACTTTTGAAGTGCTGTCGACGACCTGATCAAACATCGTTCCACATTTTGAAGCGACATCCTGACTCTTTTGAACTCTTCCCTTAGCAATCAAAACAAATCTTTCTACGTTGGCCTTATTGTCGGCCACAATCTGATCAACTTTTCTGATCGACTCATCAACGATGGCCGAAATTTCACTGGCCGATCGCCCACTCATTTGAGCAAGATTTCCTACTTCTTCAGCAACAACCGCAAACCCTTTTCCATTTTCTCCTGCTCTTGCCGCTTCTACTGAAGCATTAAAAGAGAGAAGTTTTGTCTGGAAAACGATGTCGTTAATAACTTTTGTTTTAGCTGCGATATCAGCAATAACCGAAGAGATTTCAGCAATTTTTCTGTTACCTTCTTCAACTGATTTCATGATCTGATCATTTCCATCACTCACCTCATCAACTGACCTGATCATCTCTTCTACTGCTCTTTTTCCTTCAATAACCGTATCGTGACTCTCTGATGAAAAAGCCGCCGATGAGTTACAGTTATCAGAACTCTTTTTAACCATCGCCGTTAATTCCTCTACAGACACCGATGTTTGTTGAACGGCAGCGGCCTGTTGAGAAACGGCCGATGATAAAGTCTCACTTGATCCAGCAACCTGCGCCGATGTAGAAGCAATTTCTCTTGCACCTTCTGCTAGAGTTTCAGCAATGCGGTTTAATGTTGATGAAATCGCGCGTGAGAATAAAAACCCTGTGGCGATTGAAAAGATAAAACCTGCAATCCCCATAACTAGGATTGTTTTTTCAGCTTTGGAACTACTCTCCTTAGCACTCGCAGCCCATTTTTGAGATTCTGTTTTTTGGAATTCTAGAAGTTCACCTAAATCTTTATAAAACTTAAAGCGAGTGTCTTTAACTTCATCGCTCATATAATAATTTTGAAATAAATGTCTCTCTTCTGGTTTTCTAAGCTTTGCCAGCTCTCGACCTTTTTCAAGATGCACAAGTAAGACCTTCCACGTTGCCATCATTTTTTCGTAAAGTTCAGCTTCACCTGCAACAAAAGGTACCTTACTATAAGCTTCATTGATTTCATTAAACTGCTTCATCGTATCTTCATATCTGCCGGCAAGGCGCTTCATTTCCTTTTCACTATTTCCTTCGAGTGTACTCTGGATCAATAAGCTCATGGCCTTATCAGATGTCCCCTTAAGCTCTTCCAGGTATGTCACGTTTGGTAAATTAACATTGGCCACATGCTCATACTTGGCATTAACCTCCTGAAGCCCACGAAAACTAAAAAAGCCTACAATCAACAGACACAGTGCCGATACACTAAATGCTGCTCTCATCTTCCAGTTTAAACTTCTCTTTTCAAACATTACGCTAACCTCTAGTTAAGTCATCATTTCTTATGTTTAACAGATCGTTATTTTTAAATAATTCTTAAGTAAAATACTCTTTAGTTAATCTTATAAATGAAAGTTAGAATTTATTTATAAATTCAAAAAAGAATTTTTAATAAAAAAATCTCTAAGGAGAAAAGTCGCCAAAAGACTTTTTTTAGAAGAATGCGATAAAATTTATTTTAAAATAAATGTGAAAAAATAGTTACGCTTTTTAGATCTGTACTTGAATAGCTTCTGATAAAAAATGAGTAAAATTATTTGATTTATCAAAACCAACAATCTTGCTGATCATCTTCTTGCCGCGGAAATAAATGAAGGTAGGAAGCCCATCGATATCGTAATAACGTGCCAACTCTTCTTTTAGGTTTGGATTGTCTGAAAGATTTAATTCATAAAAAGGAATATCGTAGTTCAAGGCCCTAAGCTCCATAATCGCGCGGTCGCAATCATCAGATGCATCTTCGGTGATCACCAGAAGTGTATGAGGAATGATTTCTGCTCTTCTTAGAAAATCACTGAATGTTTTTAGCTTTTGAGCTTTCATTTTGGCAGAGTATTATAAACCTGCACACACCTCAATAGCAGAAGTTAGAACAATGGTTAAATCCATTTAGGCCATAGGACCAATTAAGGAATCCTTATGATTGGCCTAGGAAAAAGATGCTAAACCTACGTATTTACATCGTCTTTTTTTTATTGGTGTACAAGTTAAATTGAACCCTTCATAAAGCGTTGCTGAAGTGTGGAGAAAACAACACCAAGCTTTCTGCAAAAGTAGCCAACCAATTTTTACGGTTATTTCGTTTTCCAATCTAAAATTTGAACCACTAATTAAAATTTAACTTATCTTGATTTCATTAAATCAAAAATATACCGATTGAGAT